>JACMKO010000355.1 GCA_014380065.1 Leptolyngbya sp. ES-bin-22
CGAACGGTGCATTCAAACTGCGTGAATTTGAAACGATTTGCAATTTGATTTATGCAGGCGATCGCACTGATCACACGGACATGAATAAACCATTTGCCATTGTCAGTATTGACCACAACGGGAATTTCTCGACATTTGACCCAGAACTTTTATCGGTTAAAACAGATCGTTATGGAGACTTTGTCCTGGGTAATGTTCTCCACGACTCATTAGAATCGGTCTGCTCTACCCAGAAGTTTCAAGACATTTATCGAGAGATGTCCGCAGGCGTAAAGCGTTGCCAACAGACTTGTGAATACTTTGGGATCTGTGGTGGCGGTGCAGGTAGCAATAAATACTGGGAGAATGGCACGTTTAATTCAACAGAGACAACAGCTTGCAATTACCGGATTAAGATTGTTACTGATATTACTTTAAGCTCCCTCGAAGATACATTGGGCATCGGTGTTTAATCAGAGGTAAATCATGCAGATTACTATTCAAAAGAAGTCCCAGCCATTTTTTGTTGAAGCTATTTTACTTCCACGATCGATTACCCAAATTCAAACCTATTCCTGGCATTTGCAACAACAAACACATTAAAAAAATTGACCCATGAAACATACTTTGTTTAAGATCTCATTCGTATTATTGTTAGCCTGCACACTAATTGCCTGTAGTAACACTGCTCAGTCCAAAGTCATCCCGCCGATCGCTCCCTCTCAATCCATGACGCTTCCTACCGATCTGCGCGATTTCCGCTACTGCGAGGTGCTTCCAGTGTTTCGAGATAGACTCACACTCACGGTCGAGGTTTACAACACGATGGGGCTAAATGATTGCCCCGCCGATCTATGGGCAAAGCTAGATGCCGACGCACTGAGCCAACAATATGGCTCCACAGCAACCAAACTCAACGGGCCACGCTATTGGGTGTTCAATCAAACCACAGCCGGAAGCGAAACGGCGGCAGGCAAAGTCGTCGATTTTGGCGGCATTGAGATGAAACTATTGGCGAAGCTTGAAACCAAATTATGGCAAGGCTCCGTTGGGGACAAGTTCTTTACGCCTAATGAAGTTCAACGCACCACGAGTTTTTTCTATCGAGCAGGCAACCTGGTTTATGAACTGATCTCTCCTGAAGGGGAGGTCTATCGGATGCAATCTTACGCTCAGATTGCCGATCCAGCATTAACCATTGCTGATCTGGAAACGCTGGGCACACGCCTGGAACTGCCGCAGGGCTGGAAATATCAGGCGCGTGTGTTGGAAGCAGATTCTGAATTGAGTGCCGATGGGTTGGCATATGTGATCAGCGACAACTTCTACAACACCTATCAGAAGGTTTTGCCATAGTTCAACGAGTTGGCGATCGCTGCGACACTTATTGCGAAATAACCATGAATACCCTTTTAGAAATATTACTGCCTGCCAAAATCGACAATACGATACGAGGGACGAAACTGCCGTTCTACGTGTTTGCCTTGTATACGATCGTCAGCACTGTGCGAAGTTTGATCCACCTGCTCGCTCCCGATGGTGGTGCGGGCAGCATTGCCGGGATGGATCTCTCAAACGGTGGCGCAGCCGGCATTATCTTTGCCTTTGCCCTGTGGGGCAGTTCGCAAGTGTTGTTTGCCATTATTCAACTGCTGGTTGTGTTCCGCTATCGCTCGCTCGTGCCGTTCATGTACCTGTTGCTCGCACTAGAAATTCTGTTGCGCAAATTGGTGGGTCACATGAAGCCAGTTACCTTCGCACACACCCCGCCCGGTGAAATTGGCAACCAGATTATCTTGCCACTCGCAATGGCGATGCTGTTTCTGTCGCTGTGGAGTGCGTGTCGGAAACAAGTCAGCGAGGTTAAATGAAACATTTAGTCGCTTTGCTGTTATTGATTGCTTTGACGAGTTGTGGGCTGCTGTCCCGTCCCGCCGATAACTTTCTTGCCGACACAAATCAAACTGATACCACTGTCAATGACGGCACAGATCGCGGACAGGGTCAATTGTTGAGTGCGTTCTTTGGGCTGGATAATGGGCTACCCTTTAGTACCAACATCGGGATTTGTCCGGGTGGAGGCAATGCTGATGGTATGCCGATCATTTTTGACCACGAGGTGGATAGTCGTACCCTTCAAGCTGGTGATTTTCGCGTGGTGACGCAGTTGGGCAAGGTGGCCAAGATCACCTGCGTAACGATGTTCCCTGCAATCGATACTGGCGAACTGCGTACAGCCCTGCTAGTTGGTGACTTTGGTTCTGCCAATAATGACCCGCCCAACGAGGTCAAGATTGTAGGTAACTTGCTCTCGTTGGATCAGACCATCAACTTTAAAGCTACCCAAATCAATGTGACGCCCTTGCTGCTTGGCCCCACGTTAATTTTGGCCGAAATTGTGCCGCAAGAACAGTGGCAACTTGGCAAAGAGTCTGGAACGGGGCGGGGGAGCGGTAGTGGTTGTCCTCAAAACACGATACAAATTGTGCGCGCTGTGTGGACGGGCGGTGTGGAAAAAGCCAATAGTGAGGAACTCGGTGATGCCGAGCGGTTGTTGTATCAAATTGCGCTTGAACAGAGTGATGGCAGTACCCAACGTGTGGCTCCTTTTGCGCTGGCAGATTTGGGTGATGGTGACAACAACCATCTGCTGTGTTTGGCTGTGACCGGAACCCCTCGCATGGTTTCATTTCCTGCTGGGCATCTGGTTGACCCAAACCATGACTTGAATCCTGCCACCTCTATCACTGTATCTGCGCCCGCTTTGCCGTGACAGTAGAAAGATACATACCATCATTGCAAAATAAACATGAAAGCCATATTAACTGCTGCTCCAAAGAATTCTCCAAAAGTACGTAAAGCTGTGTTGATTGGTGCGATCGCCCTTGTCATCGGAGGCATAACGACGGCAGTAGTTTGGCGCTTTCTCGCTCCAGTTGCCGTTGATCCCCAAACCGTAAGCCAACCTGAGATCAAGACGGTCACGGCATTGGGACGGTTAGCGCCGCAAGGTGAGGTGATTCAGCTATCAGCACCAACATCAAGCCAAGAACAACAAGTTGGGCAATTGTTAGTCAAAGAAGGCGATCGCGTCAAAGCAAATCAAGTAATTGCAGTTTTAGATTCGCACGATCGCCTAAAAGCGGCCCTTGCAGAAGCTGAAGAACAAGTGCGAGTGGCTCAAGCAAATGTTGCTGTGACCCAAGCTGGAGCGAAGCAAGGCGAGATCGAAGCCCAACGCGCCGAAATTACCCGATTAGAGGCAGAAAGTCTAGGCAATATTGACACCCAGGCAGCAACCGTGGCGCGCTTGCAGTCAGAACTGCAAAATGCTCAAATTGAATTCGATCGCTATCAAGCGCTGTACCGGGACGGGGCAATTTCGGCGTCCGAACGGGATAGCAAGCGATTAACTTTAGACACTGCCCAAAAGTCGGTACAAGAAGCACAAGCCGCCCTCGATCGGATTCGCACCACCAGTCCACAGGAATTGAATAAAGCGCGGGGCACATTAGCTCAGATTGTGGAAGTCCGTCCAGTTGACGTACGGGCAGCTCAAGCAGAAGCAAATCGGGCGATCGCCGCCCGTGATCAAGCAAAGGCAAGTTTCGAGCAAGCCCTGGTGCGATCGCCCGTAGATGGCGAAGTCCTATACGTTCACACGCGATCTGGCGAAGTCGTTTCGACGGATGGCATTGTGGAGATTGGATCAATTCAGCAGATGCAAGCGATCGCCGAAGTCTATCAAACTGATATTAGTAACGTACATCCTGGACAACAAGTTCGGGTAATAACCGATGCAATTCCCGGTAAATTAATTGGAACCGTTGAGCGAGTAGGTTCGCAAGTGCGCCGACAAGATATCGTTAACAGCGACCCCAGCGCCAACATTGATGCCAGAGTGGTCGAGGTTCACGTAGCGCTGGATGATGCCTCCAGTCAAAAAGCCGCTAAGTTTACAAATCTCCAAGTTCAGGTGGTGATTGAACAATGATGCCCTTTAAATTTAGATTGGCGATTCAACAACTTCAGCGTCGTACACCGCTGGGATGGCTACAACTGAGCCACGAAAAAGTTCGCCTGCTGGTCGCGATCGGCGGCATTGCCTTTGCAGACATGCTGATGTTCATGCAGCTTGGCTTCGAGGCTTCACTCTATGACAGTAATACCCGTGCTAATCGCGCGATGTTGGC
>JACMKO010000356.1 GCA_014380065.1 Leptolyngbya sp. ES-bin-22
ATGCAATGGTGCGATCGCCTATCGCTGATTCTTTGCCAGCACAAGCTGCCAATGGACGAACGGGCACTGGAAATCAGCAAGGGACCTGATGGTCGGCGCTACAACGTGATTCAGCACCGCAGCGGCTTGGTCACCGTTACGCCCTGGTGCTTTGAGGACGATCGCTTTACGGTCAACGTTGAAACCACATCCCTGTCACAAGTTACCTTTGATGACAACGAAAGCCTGGTGAAAACCCTAAAACAGTCGCCACGCAAGCTGCTGGAATGGACATTTGTGAAAGAAGACCCTGAAGCAATGCAGGAAAATCCGTTGAGCTAACTGTACGCCAGCTTGAACAGTCCAGAGTCGGGGCGTTAGACGCAGCGTCCCGATCGAACATCATCGACCCATTTGAAGCAACCGCAGCCGCATGACCGATCACATCCCACCTGCCATTGACCATATCCTTACCGCTTCGCCCACGCCTGAAGCCCTTTTTGATGCCCTCATGCCAGCGGTGGGGGAGTTTTTAGCGTGCGATCGCTGCTTTCTCTACTTGAGAGATCCCAAAACTCGTTTGGGCAGAGTGGCTTTCTGCTGGATTCGTCACTCTGGTATTCCTACCGTTTATGACCAAGCCTGGAAGCTAGAACCCGCTTCTCTACCGGACATCGATCCGATGTTTGCTGCTGCCTTGCGAACAGAGCCATCTCTCTTTATCGAAGATGTCGAGACCACCAGTCCAGAGGTTTTGAGTCAAGAGTTTGAGCGTAAAAGCTTTGGGCATCGGGCCTTAATCCATGCCCACTTGTGCCAGGACGGACACCTTTGGGGAGTTTTGCAACCTTGTCTTTTCGATCGTCCAAGAAAGTGGACAGCGGCTGAGCGGAAGGCGATCGATGCGATCGTACAGGCTATTACCCCTAAAGCTGTAGCTTATATCAAGGCGGCTAATACAACGAATGTCTAAGCGTTTTAGACATCTAAGCGTTTAAGACAATGGACGCAAAAGAGCCGAAGCTTATCGAAGCCGTCAGATAACCTAAGTTTGCTTTTAGTAAGCAAGCTTAGGTCTGCTGTTGAGCGCATTGTCAGTAACGCCGGAACCTAAATCGCTTCCAGGTTTTTCTCTCCAGTACGGATGCGGATGATTTGTTCCACGGGAGTAATGAAGATTTTGCCGTCGCCAATCTCACCCGTGCGGGCAGCGACGATGATTTTTTCTACCACCATGTCAATCTGATCATCTTCGACCACGATTTCCACTTTCAGCTTCTGCAAAAATTCAACCGTATACTCAGAGCCTCGATAGCGCTCTGTTTGCCCCTTCTGCCGTCCAAAACCTCTGACTTCAGAAACGGTCATGCCCACGATCCCAGCATTGACTAAAGCGATTTTGACTTCATCAAGCTTAAATGGACGGATGATTGCTTCAACCTTTTTCAATTCCCACACTCCTTATTTTATCGACGCGACCGTTTGTCTAGCAAGACACTTTGTATCACCGTCAAAAGCGTCTGTTTTGTAGACAAAGATACAATTTCTCGTAACGTATTGCTATGCTTTGGCGAAAGTCTGCTTTGGTCAATCGGCTCAGCACGGGTCGATCGACCGTATCATCCAAGTTTCAGCGCGAAGGCAATAAGGGACGCACGATGAAAAAGCCTGTACCAAAGGCACTCACAATAATGAAGCAAATGACGATCGCCAGCCACCAACCGCCCATTTCGGCACTGCGCTCTTTAGAGGCTGGCTGCCGGAGCTTGCCTTCTTGCTCTGTGAAAAGCGACTTTGGAGTGGTGTTTCCTGGTTCTGTTGTCTCTGAGGCAACAACACCGGGAGCGCTGGTTGGCACGGCAGGCGGCTGGAAGTGAAGTTCTAATCCCTGTAACGCTGAAGGCGAAACAGGCACTTGATGAGCAAGCAGTTGATTAACAGGCAAATGGGCATCAGCGGTTTGGCGAAGCTGCAAAGCAGACTGTACAACCCGCTCAATTTCCACCCGCAACTGCTGATTTTGTTGGCTCAACTGCTGATTGTGAAGGGTAAGCGTCTCCATTTTTGCCTGAGTCGCCTTTAACTCAGTGGCAACTTCCCGGTACAGTGAAATGGGCACTGACGGTGAGTGGGGATTCGCTGGAATTTTTTGAACACCGGATGCCTGAGCCTTTCGGGTAGGCTGTTTGGCGTTTATTCTAGATGTCATAGGTCTACGTCTGAACGCTAGAGTCGATAAGCTACGCTCAGAATAGCCGCAATTAGAGCGATCGCCGCAAAATTTGTCAAGAAGTTCTCGAAAATTTGGAAACAATTTCACGCATAACCATGAGCCATCCCGAAACGCAGCCAATTTCGATCGCTGAATTTGAGACCCAGGATCAGACTGAACCCAAGTACGGTGAGCGCCACATCGCTGAAGGCGAGTTGATTACCTTCCCCAATCCCCGCCTTGGGCGACGGTATGACATTCACATCACGCTGCCAGAGTTTACCTGCAAATGTCCATTTTCGGGCTATCCCGATTTTGCAACGATTTATCTCTCCTATGTGCCGAATCAACGTGTGGTAGAGCTGAAGGCAATCAAGCTGTACATCAACAGCTATCGCGATCGCTACATCTCCCACGAAGAATCGATTAACCAAATCCTAGATGATTTCGTTGCCGCCTGCGATCCGCTAGAGATCAAAATCAAGGGCGATTTCCTACCGCGTGGCAACGTCCATACAGTGATTGAGGTGTCGCATAAGAAAAACGTCTAGGTTTGGACTGTAGCGCTTGATTAACCAATGTTCGATGAAGCAATTTTGAGAGGAGTCAAAGCGATGCAAGTTCCCGATCGCAAGGAATCGCCTTCACAATCAGCAAGCGTTTCTAGTCCTGATCAGGCTGACGCTCCTTTGAGGGCGATCGCCTACAGTTTAGATGCGTTGATTCCAGGTTTCTACTTCTGGCTCGGAGCCATAAAAATCCGTTTGGGTGGTAGCTTGGCGGAAAATACCTATCCAGGTACAATTCATAGCCCAGTTGGTATCGCTGTAGTTTTACCTGGCTATCGCATTTACAGCACCTATCAAGGTAGCTATGACCCTTAACAAGCACAAGCTTGATGGGATTCCGCAAATTGCAGCCAAAACGTTACCGTCACAAGAATTTGATGGGCTTTTAGGGGACGCAGGCTACACCAAGATTGGCAGTGCTTCAGCAAAAGGAAACCGTATCAAAATTTGGTGGAGTCATTCAACGTTCAGGCGGATTGAAGCAATTTATAGCCCTGATGGGGCGATCGCGATTACTGCCTATCACGTTGATCTGTAGCGCTAAACGTAGAGTGAGTTGACTACAGTTCTTCTGCGGTGGTTTGTGAATTGCCTTTACGTCGATTCAAATCCAGTTTCGCGCGGAGTTCGTCTTTGATGCGGTTGAGGATGGAGGTTTCGTTGAGAGAGGCAAGGATGCGGGTGACGACGGCTTTGGGACCAGCATCGCCCCAGGAAGCACCGTTGGCGAGATAGGCTTTGGTGACTTGCCCGATCGCATAGGTTGAAACTCCAGAAACCCCAGCTTGGGTCAGCGCTACAGAGACGTAAGCGCCCAGCGATACGCCACCTGTTGCGGGCGCAGCTAAACCAAGCAAGCTTTTTAGTGAACCGAGTCCCAGCGTTGTCAGCAGTTCACTTGCCGTTATGCCGCCCATTGCTAGCGCAATCTTTTGCAGCAGGCTGATAGCGCCATGCTGTGTCATGTTGATGCCATACAGTTTGGAGAGCGAGAGGATCAACGCGACGTCGATCGCAGCACTGCTGAGCAAATCAACGACCATGATGGGATTTACGGCGATCGCCACAGACTTTGTAATGACACCGTTCCAGATCACGCGATCGGCACTCTGATTGCGGATGACCATTTTGCGATCGACCAGTCGCTCATTCACATCATCCGCGAACAGCATCGTGTTAAGTGCTACAAGCGCTTTCCCTTCTCGGTACAAGATTTCGAGGATTTTTAGCTTTAGCTCCTCAATTTGAGGTTCGCCAGTGCTGAGTTGTGCTGCCACGCGACCATCAGGACGACGCACTGCCTTTGCCTGTAGCGGTGATGCGGCTGCCATGACAATTTCGTCAGGCGAGAGCAGTTCTCGCACCCGCTCATCTCGAATTTTGTGATAAATAGCGAGACGATCGGCATCGGGATACTGATCAATCTTGTTAAAGACTAGCAGGATCGGCTTGCTGGCGTTGCGCAAGTCTGACAACGCCTGGTACTCCACCTTCGTCATGTCGCCTGCAATCAGAAAGAGGATCAGGTCTGCCTGCGTTGCCACCTGTCGCGCCAACGCCTCCCGCGCTTCCCCATCCACCTCATCAATGCCGGGAGTATCAATGAGTTCAATATGGGATTCGCCCACGCTGGGTAGGGCAACGCGCAGGATAGGACGTTTACTCCCCGCAATGGCTTCGCGCTTGATGTTCCAGTTTGCGGTTTGTGATTCACGCGTTACGCCGTGGATCGGTCCCGTCTCAAAGACCCGATCGCCCAATAGCGCATTCAACAACGACGATTTGCCGCGTCCTACCATGCCAAACACGGCAATGTGCACGACCTGGCGATCGAGCTTATCCAGTAGCGCTTCCAGTCCACCAATTTCTGGCTCCAGGCCGCGCCGTTCTTGCGGGGTCAAGTCCAGGTTTTCGACTAAAGCATGCAGAGCGCTCTGAGCCTGTCGATAGTTTAGTTCTGCCTGGATGTCTTCAAAGCCGAGAATCGCTTCGTCAAGCTCTTGGCTAAACTGGCTAGGGTTTTGAGGGTGACCGACTGGCGCTGGCTCGGACATAAATAACAGCAGACATAATTTGGAGCGACTGCTTCATCCTAGCGATTTTGGAGTAAGGCTAGAGGCATTGGCAGCGAATCGTCTGCGTAGCCTTCCACCCTTCTGGTTACTAAAACCTATAGCCCTTCGCCATCATCTTCCAAATTGGTATTCAGCCGCTTCGACTCCAGTTGGTGAGGGCGCGGGTCAGAGCTAGCGGTATTGGTATCAGGTTGATTGGAAATCGATCGCGCTTGCTCTCCTTTGCTAGCTGTAGGCGTTTTCAGCCTCTTTTCGCTAGTCGGATGGTTGGGATCGCGGAAAACCGGATCGGGCTTGCGCACGAGTGGCGGTTGGTTCAGCTCTTCGTCAGCCGTTAGATGTTGGGCTTTGGCGCGTGTATCCAGTGCAGCGCTGGAGCGTCCATTTTCGGATACAGCAACAAATTCGGCTTCGGGTTGGGAGGTGAAAGAACGATCGACGCTACGACGTTGTGATGCAGGCTTTGGCGATCGGGTGAAGGTTCGCCAGGCAGCTTTGATGCCAACCACTACACTGCGAGTGCTGGATTGAGCGCGCTGTGCCTGTTGTAGCACGCCAGTCAAGCTTTGATCGACCTGTTTCACAACCTGCCCCGCACTCTGAACCCCTTCGCTCACATCATCGGTCAAGTCGCTGATTTCTAGCCCGGTGAGCCGAATGGCTTGAAGGGTCGGCGGAAACTCGCGTCGCAGCGTATCGAAGAGCTTTTCGGCGCTGCGGGCGGCACGGGATAGCTCTCTCAGCGTGGGGATCGCTACAACCAGCACGATCGTGAGACTGACCGTGACGAACAGCAAAGACAGTACCAGCCAGAACAACGGATTGGTCACAGGTTCGCCTAACGCAAATTATCGTGAACAGGAGGCTCAAGCTCAGGCGAGTGCTTGGTTTCGGCTTCTAACGCTTGATGGTCTTGTTGACTTGCTTCAAAGCCAGCCGCGATCGCATCCCGCAGCCGCACTAGCGTACCATCCCAGTTGCGGAGCGCTGATTCAGACAAGCGATCGGCTTGCAGTTGCACACTGCTGGACAAATCTTCTGCCAATTCTGGTAAGGCATCGGCTGATTTTTTCAAAAACTGGCGAGTTTCGCGACCAGCACGAGGCGCTAAAAGAATCCCTGTGAGTGTCCCGATCACCGTTCCTACCAGCAATCCTCCCAGAAATGATCCAGAGCGATTATTTGACATGGTCTGGTCTTCCCTTTTTTAACGATGACTCGCTGCCTTGCGTGTAAATGGTCAGTACCCAGCGCCTCACATCCCTGCATCAAAACAGGATCAATCGCAAGGCTACAGGGGCACCAGCGCGCTTGAGGCAACGAGGGCATTGGCAGCACTGGTACCAACACCTTCTAATCTACCCCAACATTACCCCGATGGTTGATCGCCTGCCGCTGGATGCCGCCGCGTGCCAGGAGACAGCTTTGGCGCTACATAGGTTTTGCGCTGCACAGTTCGGCGCTACTCAAAAGGCTCAAGCGGAATGGTTTACCCAAAAAAGCGAGTTGGAGCGGATTTGCGAGTCGATCGCGATCGCGGCGAACTGATCAAAAAGCGACGCTGCCATAGTGCTTGTCCTAAACTAAGCAAGGCTAAAGCCTGTTGAGCACGTTGAAGCTGCGGTTCCAACCCCCGATACTGCTCGCGCAGTTGATGAATGCCCAAATGCCCCCGGCTGACAACCTCTGGCGCACGGTGCAGAACCCGATGAACCGATCGTTCAAACGACGACAGTGTGTTCGCTGCTCTCGTCAGACGATGCTTGAATCGCCAAAGCTGCCACGCAGCGACTAAGCAGAGCAACCCAATCACCCCATTGCAGACTAAAACAGCACTCAACATAAAACGTCCCTGCATAAGTAGAGGAACACAAGCAAGCTCATACAGGCTTCCAGCTTTTAACTAGCAATGTTCACTCTATGGAGTATTGTAGGGCGAGTTTCCTCTGGAAACACGATGTAGACTATCCTACCACCGCTCTTTTCAGGGGTTGATGACAGCAAGCATGAACGAATGCAACACGGAATCATCAAAGGCTTCATTGAAGGCAATAATCATCTGAAAGTAAGGAATTATTATGGTGCAAGCGACTTCGACCCCTCTCTTTGTCAATCCGGCAACTGGTAACGACAGTGCTAGCGGTACTCAGGCGGCTCCCTTCAAAACCATCAGCCGCGCACTTCAAGCTGTCCAGGCAGGTACAGCGATTCAACTTGCCGCCGGTACATACAGCGCTGCTAGCGGTGAGGCGTTTCCCCTTAAAATCCCTGCGGGTGTGGCAGTGGTGGGCAATGAGGCTAGCAAGGGCAGCGGCATTCTAGTCTCTGGTAGTGGTGTGTTTCCCAGTCCTACCTTTGCAAATCAGAATGTGACCTTTCAACTGGCGAATAATGCTCAACTGAAGGGCGTGACGGTTACAAACCCAGAGATTCGCGGTACGGGGGCATGGGTTGAGTCAACCAATCCCACGATCGCCAATAACACCTTTACCAACTGCAAACGCGAGGGCGTTTTTGCGACAGGCACCGCTAATCCTCTGGTAATAGGCAATGTTGTTGTCCAAAATGCTGCCAGTGGTTTTTCGATTACCCGCAACTCAAAAGGAGAATGGCGGCAAAATGTGTGTCGGCAAACTGGCTTTGGGATTGCAGTTGGCGATAGCGCGGCTCCGCTGCTGGCGGAAAACCAGATTTCTGAAAATCGCGCGGGCATTGTCATCAACAAACAGTCGAAAGCGGTGCTGAGAGGCAACGTGGTGCAAAACAATACAGAGACAGGCTTAGTTGTCACGGAAACAGCCCTGCCTGATCTAGGAAATAGTCAGGCTCCGGGCGGCAATATTTTTCGGCAAAATGGGCAGTTTGACATTCAAAACGGCACCACCCTCACGCTGATTTCGGTGGGCAATCAAGTTGACCCTACGAAAGTACAGGGCGCGATCGACTTCGTGGGCAATGAAATTCCTACCCCTGCACCCTCACCATCGTCGACACCCGCTCCGACACCCGCACCAACCCCGACACCCGCGCCACCCCCTTCAAATCCAGCCGGGTTTAACGATACTCAGGGGCACTGGGCAGAGGGATTCATTCAGGGGTTAGTGAGCCGGGGCTTTATTAGCGGGTTCCCAGATGGCACCTTTAAGCCAGAAGCCCCTATTACCCGCGCTCAGTATGCAGCCGTGATTGCCAAGACCTTTGATTTGCCTGCCAAGCAAGCGGCTAAAAGCTTTAGTGATGTACCCCAAAATTTTTGGGCGGCAGGGGCGATCGCTAAAGCCAACCAGATGGGCTTTATTACAGGGTTTCCAGACAACACCTTTCGTCCCAATCAAAACCTGACGCGCGTCCAGTCGATCGTCTCCCTCATCAGTGGGATCAACCTCACAGGTGGGATTTTGGATGCACTGAAGGTCTATAGCGATCGCGCCCAAATTCCCAGCTATGCCACCGAAACTGTGGCAACCGCAACGCAGCGACGGATTGTGGTCAACCATCCCAACGTTCGGCAATTGGAGCCAATGCGCGACATTAGCCGTGCTGAAGTGGTGGCACTGATTTATCAAGCATTGGTCGCGCTGAACCGGGCACCCGCGATCGTCTCCGCCTTTATCGTTGCTCCCGATGCTCCAATGCCGCTCTTTACGGACATTCAGGGGCATTGGGCAGCCGATTTCATTTTAGGATTGGCAAACCAAAACCTGATTAGCGGCTTTGAAGACGGCAGCTTCAAGCCTGACGTGACCATGAATCGCGCTCAGTACGCCGCGATTATTGCCAAAGCGTTTAACCCACCACCCAAACGCGCTGCCTCTAATTTTGCAGACCTTCCTGCCAACTTTTGGGCGAAACCCGCGATCGACCAGGCATACCAAGGCGGCTTTATCTCCGGGTTCCCTGATGGCACCTTTAAGCCGAACCAAAACGTCTTGCGGCTTCAGGTTTGGCTATCGCTAGTCAGCGGTTTGGGTTTACCCGTTGGCGATATGAGCGTGTTGACTGCGTATGACGATCGCACTACCGTACCGCAGAATGCTCAGGATGAAGTGGCAACCGCAACGAAGGCGAAGATTGTTGTAAATTTTCCCAACGTGCGGCAGCTCAACGCAACGCGTGAGGCAACACGGGCAGAGGTGGTGGCGATCGTTTACCAGGGTTTAGTCCAGGCAGGACGTGCCGCTGCTATCAATTCGCCGTACATTGTTTCTGTTTAGGAGTAAGGGGTTTCTGTTTAGGGGTAAGGGCGTACGGCTGTGCGCCCCTACTCATAGCACTGGAGCCGCTGCTTTTAGCTCAAAGATTTTTTCTAAAACGTCCTCGACGATTTTGTCGGGTGTTGAAGCCCCGGACGTGATCCCCACTACAACCGCACCTGCTGGCAACCAATTTTCGGTGACTTCTAAATCACGATTCAGCGGTTTATGCTCAATGCGATTGCCGACAATGCGATCGGCGCTATCGATGTGATACGAGGGAATGCTGCGCTCGATCGCAATTTCCTGTAGGTGAGTCGTGTTAGACGAGTTGTAGCCCCCAATCACCATCATCAAATCCAGTTTCTCTTCCACCAGCTCAAACATGGCATCCTGACGCTCTTGGGTGGCATCACAAATCGTGTTGAAGCTGAGGAAATGCTGATTGAGCTGATCAGGACCATACTTCCGCATCATCGTGTGCTCAAACAGCTTGCCAAGTTGTTCCGTCTCACCTTTGAGCATCGTGGTCTGATTCGCGATCCCCACGCGCTTCAGATCGTGATCGGGATCAAACCCAACCGAGTACGCGCGCTCAAACTTCGTCATAAACTCAGCGCGATCGCCACCATTGAGAATGTAGTGAGCGACATACTCCGCTTCCGCCATGTTCAATACAATCAGGTATTTGCCTGCAAAGGAACTGGTCGCCACCGTCTCTTCATGGTTGTACTTACCGTGAATGATGGAGGTGTAGTCTACTTTCTTGTGCTTTTCGACCGTCGTCCAGACTTTGGATACCCAGGGGCAGGTCGTATCGACAATCGTGCAGCCCCGCTCATTCAAAAACTGCATCTCCTGCACGCTGGCTCCAAAGGCAGGCAGAATTACTACATCGCCGCGATCGACACCTGAAAAATCTTTCTCGCCATCAGCGACAGTGATGAAATTCACACTCATGTCTTGCAGTCGCTGATTGACCGACGGATTGTGGATGATCTCGTTGGTAATCCAAATCTGCTCAGTAGGAAAGTGCTGTCGCGTTTCGTATGCCATTGCCACTGCCCGCTCGACACCCCAGCAAAAGCCAAACGCCTCTGCTAAACGAATGGTCACATCCCCACGCTGGATGGTGAAATTATTGCTGCGAATCTGCTGCACCAGGTTACTTTGATACTCCGACTGCATCTGGTCGGACACATCGGCTTCGTGCCCAAACCCCTTCCGGTGATAGTTCTCTGAACTGTTGAGCGATCGCTTAAAGGCTCGCGTATCCATACATTATATTCCCTCTGTTGCAACCACACCAAGCATCGAGCTTTCGTTCATCATACGTGCTGGCGCGATCGGCGACTAGCGATTCATTGCAAGCAATCGTTAGAACAACGGTCAAATCTGGAAGTTTTCTAACTTCATCTCACGTCTGCTTTAGTCTGGCTGCTCAATGACCCCTTCTGACTCACGCCCAAATTGCACCCCCATGCCGAAGTCCATAGTTCTACCTGTAGACATTTGGCCCCACATGTGCTGCCTCCCCGAAAATTCTGCTATGGTAGCTGCCAAATATCCTCATCAGTCTTAATCGCTAGCCAGTCTTTTTTGTGCTTCAACGCTGATTGAGTCTGTCCCTCGAAACATCGTTGGAGAGAAGCGCGTGACTATTTACGTTGGTAACCTGTCCTTCCAAGCGACTGAAGACGACCTGAAAGAAGTATTCGCAGAGTACGGCGAAGTCAGTCGGATTAGCCTTCCCACAGACCGTGAAACAGGTAGAAAGCGAGGCTTTGCCTTCGTCGAGATGAAGGATGAATCGAAAGAAGACCAGGCAATTTCTGAACTGGAGGGCGCAGAGTGGCTTGGACGCGCGTTGAAAGTTAACAAAGCGAAGCCGCGCGAGGACAGCCGTGGTTCTGGTGGCAGAAGACTTTCCAACAGCCCTTGCTAGTCTGATCGTCTGAGAAGACAGCTTCTGAGCAAGGCTCTAGCTACGCTCGTCCTTGAGGAAATTTGCGTACTTGATACTCGCCCTCCTCAATGATTTTGTAGGTGTTTTTTCCCATTTGTCGGGCAAACTCCATCTCAGTGGCTTCTAAGTCTTTTGAGGGAACCGCTTTCCAGGCTTCGCGGCTCGCCCATTGGATGACCAGCACAACCTTGTCGGCATTTTTGGGATCAATCCAGACCTGTTTACCAAGATAGCCAGGGAACTTGGAGAGTGCAGTTGTCCAGATTTCGTCGTCTTTTTGGATGTATTTTTCGCGTAGTTCTGGGATAACCTGAATCTTCAACCACTCAATGACCATAGCAGCGGGGTGGATAATAAAGGAAGCAAGCGTACTCTACCGTTGAGTGTTCATGGAACGCAAGTCACCCTTACAAACAAGCGCAGCAACACAGAAGACGCAGTAAATTTGACAGAATAAGGGTGTGCTTTGAAGGCGATACTTTTTGAAGCTTTGCTCAAACCACGTTGGGCGATCGCCCATATTCAAGTCATAGCCTTCAGGGTTGGCTCTTTAAAGACGGTCATGTCTGCATCTGCCACGGTATAACCACTAGGAAAATAGCATGGATAATAATAATTGGCTTTCGCAACTGTTGATGCTTGGTGTTGGTACAACGTCACTCGTTGCGGATAAAGTGAAAGAAGTCGGCGATCAATTGGTTAAAGATGGCAAACTTGACCCGGAGCAAGCCAAAGATGTAGTTGACGATCTGATGCAAACACTGAGATCAGAGCAGGGAAATTTTGAGTCGCAGGTGCAGCGCCAAATTCGCAACATCATGCAAGATGTGGGCGTTCCCCGTCAATCAGAAGTTGATGAACTGCGGGGTCGCATCGATCGTTTAGAACGGCAGCTTCGAGATCTTGAAAATAAGCTTTGGCGTTAACATCATTGCTTTTTAAGGCTATTGAATCATCAATAGCCATGAGATGCGTTTGATGCCGAAGTAGATTGGACGCTGAAGTGGAAAAGTGCAAAATCCACCACAAGTTGCATTGCGGTTGCTCATCTACCGCCTAGAGTTGAGACAGATCGCTGAGCAAAACGTGTGTGGATATTTACATTCTTGACCTGTTGGTCATTGGCTTGCTGCTGCTGCTAGTCACGTTAGGGTCAGGATGGATTGATCGTCTGCCGATTTCCTACGCACTGATTTATCTGGTTGTTGGGATTGCGCTCAGTCCCTACGGTTTCAACTTAATTCAACTGCGCCCAGACGCGAAATTTCTAGAGCGGGTAACGGAATTCGTGGTTTTGATTTCGCTCTTTAGCTGCGGGCTGAAGATGAATCGTCCCCTCAAGGCGTGGGCGTGGAACTCAACCATTCGGCTCATTGGCTTTCTGATGCCCCTTTCAATCTTTGCGGTTGCCGCGATCGCGCATTGGGGTTTACAGCTAAACTGGGGCGCTGCTGTGCTGCTAGGCGCAATTTTGGCACCGACCGATACCGTGTTGGCATCAGAAGTGCAGCTTGAAGGTCTTTGCGATCGCGATGAATTACGCTTTGGCTTAACGTCGGAAGGGGGCTTAAACGATGCTCTGGCATTCCCCTTCGTCTACTTCGGTCTACGGTGGCTTGAAGACGACAACTGGCAAGACTGGTTTGTAGAGTGGGTAGCTGTCGATGTCGTGTGGGCGATCGCGGCTGGTGTGATCATGGGTGTTGTGGTGGCACGATCGATTGAATGGCTCGATCGTCGCTTGCAACGGTATAAACCAGCAGACGAGTTAATCGAGGACTTCGTTGCCCTCGCCACCATTCTCATCACCTATGCGCTGACTGAGTTAGTTCAAGGGTACGGCTTTGCAGCCGTCTTTGTCTCCGGTATTGTGATGCAGCGCCACGCTGCCAATCCTGACAAGTCTTACTCTCAGCTTCGTTTTATTTCGCGTCTCGAAAAGCTAGCGGAGGTAGGCGCGATCCTGATGTTAGGTTCCTTGCTCCGGCTAGAGCCGATCGTCCGCTTTGCTTTGCCAGCGCTACTAATCGCAGGGCTACTGCTCTTTGTGATTCGTCCACTAGGAAGTTGGCTCAGCACGATCGGCTCACCCATCCATCCTGCTACTCGTTGGTTGTTTGGCTGGTTCGGCATTCGCGGTGTCGGCTCCCTCTACTACCTGACCTACTCGTTTGGGCATGGACTTAAAGGCGACACAGGAGAACTGCTTGCGTGGATTACCTTCGTTACCGTTGTGCTTTCGGTTGTGTTGCATGGCGTGAGTTCTACACCACTAATGAAGTGGTATGAGCAAAATATTGAGGGCAGCAGCACCGCTAAAGAAGCCTCTTTTGAGCAGTAAAACTGCCATTGTCTTGCCTTTGGAAGCAAAATTTTAATGGCG
>JACMKO010000357.1 GCA_014380065.1 Leptolyngbya sp. ES-bin-22
AATCGTTTGACTGAAGATCGTGATACAACTGTGCTACTTCTCGAAGCGGGTAACCCGGATACCAAACCGGAAATTTACATCCCATCGGAATTCATGAGCCTACTTGGCTCCGAAGTGGATTGGGCGTATTTCTCTGAACCAGAACCCTACTTGAACGATCGCAAAATGTTTTGTCCCCGTGGCAAGGTTCTGGGAGGCAGCAGTTCGATTAATTTCATGATGTACGTCCGAGGTAATCATCACGATTATGACCACTGGCATTCATTGGGGAATTCCGATTGGAGTTACGAGGATGTCTTGCCCTATTTCAAGCGATCGGAGCAGCAGCAACGAGGCGCATCTGAATTTCATGGGGTAGATGGGGCATTGAGTGTCACCGATATTATTTCTCCTGCTGAGGTGTCCCAACGCTTTATTGACGCTTGTGTGGCAAAGGGTTATGACTACAATCCCGATTTCAATGGGGCACAACAGAAAGGGGCAGGACCCTATCAGTTAACGGTCAAAGATGGTAAGCGGCACAGTGCGGCAGCAGCCTTTCTTCTGCCCATTCGTCAGCGTTCTAATTTGACTGTAAAGACTGGTGCGCTGGTGACTCGGTTGCTGTTTGAGGGCACTCGCACCGTTGGCGTGGAATATGTGCAGGAGGGCACGATCCATCAAGTGCAAGCCAACCAAGAGGTGATTTTAAGCGCTGGCGCGTTTGATTCACCTAAGCTGCTGCTGCTGTCTGGCATTGGGAATGCAGAATATCTACAAGCATTAGGAATTTCGGTCGTCGTTGATTTGCCAGGTGTGGGTCAAAACCTGCAAGACCACCTTCTCGTTCCTGTGGTATTCGAGGCAACTCAGGATGTCCGTCCTGCTGTTACTAGTAATGGAGTCGAAGCGGGATTATTTTTGCATAGCGAAGGTAATTTCGAAACTGCACCTGATTTACAGTTCTTCTTCGGTCCTATTCAGTTCTTACCACCTGGCTATGCCCGATCAGATTTTGGATTCACAGGTGCAGTTTCTTTGACCCGTTTCCAAAACATTGGCAGTGTCAATTTGCGATCGCGTGACCCCAACGATGCACCAATGTTTCAGATGAACTATCTACAAAATGAAGCCGATGTGCAAAAGTTGGTGGCTGCGATTAAATTAATGCGGCAATTGCTTCATAGCAACGGTTTTGATGAGTTTCGTGGTCGAGAACTCGCTCCGGGTGCTGAGGTTCAGAGTGATGAAGCGATCGAAGCCTACGTTCGGGATGCTTGCAGTACTGTCTACCATCCGGTTGGCACCTGCAAAATGGGTACAGATCCAATGGCGGTGGTAGACCCGGAATTGCGAGTCCGTGGGATTGACGGTTTGCGTGTCGTGGATGCGTCTGTCATGCCAACCATCACGACAGGCAATACAAACGCGCCCACGATCATGATTGGCGAGAAGGCAGCCGATTTGATTAAAGCCAGCCACACTCGAAAAACCTTGATGACCCAGTACAACGTCAAAAATCCTGCCCACTTGGTTTATTTGGGACTGGGCGATGATCTCTGATTGATCGTAGGTAACGCGGCGGCTGAGGTTCATCCATCGCTGTGAAAGAACAACAAAAGCATCATTCGACACTCTTAAAAGGATTATGTATGTCACCGATTAAAACACCATTCGGACCGCATTCCACTGCCTCTGAGGTAGTAGAAGGAATTGATCTCTCTGGTAAACGAGCGATCGTCACGGGCGCAGCATCGGGCATCGGCATCGAGACGGCGCGGGCACTGGCTCAGACGGGGGCTGAAGTAACCCTGGCTGTGCGTGACATCAATGCGGGTGAAAAGACGGCAGATGACATCACTGCCACCACTGGGAATGGGAACATTCATGTCGCCTTGCTTGATCTAGCTGATCGCGCCTCGATCGCTACATTCGTCGCTGCATGGGATAAACCATTACATATCCTTATCAACAACGCAGGTGTGATGGCACTGCCCGAACAGCACACATCTGAAGGCTGGGAAATGCAGTTTGCCACCAATTATCTTGGACATTTTGCCCTGGCACTGGGACTCCACAAGGCATTAGCAGCAGATGGTGCGGCACGGATCGTCTCCGTTAGCTCTAGCGGACACTTGCTTTCGCCCGTTGTCTTTGACGATATTCACTTCGCATTCCGTCCCTATGACCCGTGGCTAGCATATGGACAGTCCAAAACTGCTAGTATTCTTTTCGCTGTCGGTGCCACCAAACGCTGGTTCAGGGATGGGATTACGGCGAATGCTCTGATGCCTGGCGCGATCGCCACCAACCTCCAGCGCCACGCTGGGGGCATCCAAACTCCACCAGAGCGACAGAAGACACCAGAGCAGGGTGCTGCTACCTCAGTGCTGCTGGCAACTTCCCCTTTACTGGAGGGTATTGGCGGTCGTTATTTTGTGGATTGCAATGAAGCCGTGATTGTGACGAGGCGCACCGAAGACTATAGCGGCGTTGCCCCCTATGCCCTCGATTCAGATAGTGCCGATCGCCTCTGGGATAAATCGTTGCGCTTATTGGGTCGGTGATTTCTATGCGTCATTTGTCATGCAGTAGGAGTCACAAAATGACAAGATTCACCAAAGATGTGGATATGGTGTTTTTTCTTGACATTATGCAGCGCCTGCGATGCGTTGCTGAGTAATGTACTGCTGACACGTTAAGGAAATGACGGCTTGGCAAAGGTGACTGCGCCCGATCGCATCGACTAGAAGAACCATTTTTCGCAATTCAACGAGAGCAACAAACACAAAGGAGTTTACGACATGAACATGCTCACCATCAGAAACGTTACCCGTCTGCTTTTGATCACTGCGCTTTCCCTGGCAGTCATCCTAATCACTTCTTTGGGAACCGTCATGAACCCTGTTAGCGCCCAAGACAGCAAGCCCACCGTCGTCTTCATCCACGGCGCGTTCGCCGAGTCTGCCAGTTGGAACGGCGTATTAACTAAGCTGATTGCAAAAGGATACCCGACGATCGCCGCCGCCAATCCCCTGCGTGGAGTCAAAAGTGACGCGGACTATGTTGCTAGTATCCTTAAGAGCATTGAAGGACCTATTGTTCTGGTCGGGCACTCCTACGGCGGCTCGGTGATCACGAATGCCGTTAATGGCAACCAGAACGTGAAGGCATTGGTCT
>JACMKO010000358.1 GCA_014380065.1 Leptolyngbya sp. ES-bin-22
CTCAGCCTCCAGCCGTCGTAAGTCCACTGCCATCGATCGCATCGGGTCAACCATTGCCGCCACCGCCGCCGATCGGTTCAACGGTGCCTGGCAGTCCCGACTTGCCCACTTTTCCGCTTTCGTCCTCTTCTACAGGCAGCCCCAAGGCTAACAATCCTCCCGTTGGTGCAATACCCAAGCCTGACCTAAATCGTCCTGAAGCACTGCGTCAAGATGCTGGCGGTCAGATTACTATACTGCCTCGAACGACTGCCCCAACGATTACAGCGCGATCGCAGCCCACGAAACCGATGCCTTCCCTTTCTCTCAACCGAGAGTTTGCCAGCGCACCACTGAACCAAACTAGAAGCGCGGAAAGTCGATCATCGGCTAGACGCAGCAATCAGGCTGACCAGACAGATACGGCATTTGATACGATCTCACAAATAGCAGAAGCGAGACAGTACTTTCAGCAGCGCTGGAACCCTCCTCAGGGGTTGACGCAAACCCTGGAATACACGCTTCTGGTAGGCGCAAATGGCTCTATTCAACGCACAATACCTCTGGGACAGGCAGCAGGCGACTATATCGATCGCACAGGCATCCCGTTGGTTGGCGAAGCCTTTGTCTCTGCGATCAACAGCGGGCGAAACGCCAAAATCCGTCTGGTGCTGAGTCCTGACGGTAGCGTGAAAACCTTCTTAGAGGGATATTACCAGTAGAAAACATGCAAACAAGGAATGAGCATGTTTCTATGCTCTGGTAACGTTCAGACATGGTTGTCTCCTTTGTTGGGATCTTCTGTGCAACATTCAACTAAAAGGCTGCACACGACAACCATGCATCTTTAAGGCTTGTCTTGACGAGCCTTAAGTTTTTGGCGGCGACGATTAGTGGCCACTACAGCCGTGTCAACGGGAAAGCCCGCCAACGGAATCACTTGATGGATACGCTCTTTCTCTAGTTGATTTAACTCGGTATAGTCAAGCCGATGAATACAGTCCACCGGACAGGTGTCGATCGCTTCCTGAATGAGGTCATCAGAGTCGCCATCTTGCTGTACAACGCGCGATCGACCATAGTCAGGCTCAATGTAGAACGTGTTGCGAGCAACGTGAGCACAATGCTTACAGCCAATGCAAGTGAGTTCGTCAACGTAGACACCTTTCTGCCTGAAAGCACCACCCAACTCAGGCTCTAGACCCGATCGCTCCGGTTCATCCCTGAGAGAACCGCCTAACTCAGGCTCTAGACCTGTCCGAAATTCAGGTTGCATTGACTCCAACGCCGATCCAGCCAGATGATTCGTCGAGCTTAACGAAGCGGCATCAGACATTACGCACTCCAGCGCTGCAAGACAAGGCGAATCGAGCCGTCTTTGTTATCCTGCTGCTCGGTCACCTGAAACCCCTTTTGGGTTGTTTCAGATAGCACAGTGTGGTACGCATAGCGCTGAGTCACACGACTAAGGAACCGATCAACCGTCAGCTCTTGCCGCCAATATTGCAGATCGGCGACCAGCTCATACTCGCTACCGTTCCATCGAAAGCCGATGTCATATCCATTGTCTTGCTCGATCGCAATTTCGGCAGTTTGGGTTTTGCCACGGTAGCCCCGGATTGATTCCGAGCCAGACTTCCAGGCAATGCCCAAGTCGGTCAAGGCAGCTTGCAAAGACGAAAGATTACGAATCTGAGTTTTGATTTGGCTGAAATGTGACATGGTAGTTCTTAAGAAATAAGGCTAAACAGAAGAAAAATTTACCACTCGCTGAACGTGGCTTGATTCGTTGCAACCAATAACTGACTATCGCTTTGAGCAAAGTATTCGGACGTTTGTTCGTGGCTGACAACCTGCCCCAGTTGAGCTTCGATCGCTGCCGTGACCTCGGCACAGGAAGCGCCAACCACGCCAGTCACTTTCTCTTGCACTCGACCATCGGGAAAAATAATAAATTCAAGCGTTTCCATATGTTTGGTGGAGATAAAGTGACCCGACCAGCGCATCCAGCGCTTAAACTGCATCCAGCGCTAGAACTGGTCAGTGCTTAGTACAGCTCGATTAGCCGGAACCTAAACCGCTGCGGAAGGACGCGATTCCCTACCAGTATACGACGCTTAACCAAAATCAAAATCCGTTTGGAGGGGCGATTCAGGTCTATGAATGACTCCAGATACATGACAGTTTCCCTTAACTTCCCGTTGCAGTCAAGCTGAAAATGACAAAGTAATTCGTCTAGGTTCAAGTTCACCAACAAGTCTACCAAGCGATGATTCTGCTTTTTGGGTGGTAGCTGGCGCAGTTGGTAGAGGATACTCAACAATACTATGGGCAAGTCGCGTGCTGTTGCGTCTCCATCTGAGGGGTGAGGCACCGTAGGACTTATGGGGCAGAGCAAGCCACAATACCGACAATAGGGAATTTATCTCTATGTGGTTTAGCTCTCAACACAACAACATGGTGCACCCTCTTCCGTCAGGAATGGTGCTGCGCCAGCGGTACCTCATTCAGCAGGTTCTGGGTCAGGGTGGGTTTGGTCGTACATACCTGGCTCTCGACCAAGAACGCTTCAACGAACCCTGTGTCCTCAAGGAATTTATTGTTCCGTATCAAGATGACACGCTGATTGAAAAGTCAAAAGTTCTGTTTCACCGCGAAGCCAGCACCCTCTATCAAATTCAACATCCCCAAATTCCGCGCTTTTGGGCCGCCTTTGAGGATGAGCAACGCTTCTTTTTAGTGCAGGATTTTGTCGATGGACAAACCTATCGCCAGTTGTTGAGCGATCGCAAGCAAAAAGGGCAGACCTTTTCAGAAGCTGAGGTCTTGCACTTCCTCAACCATCTGTTGCCTGTTCTTGCCTGTATCCACAACCAGGGCATTATTCACCGAGATATTTCACCAGAAAATGTGATTCTGCAAACGCAGCCAGCCACGCAACTGGAACCATCTCGTCCCCTTTCTGAAGCCGGTTTGCCTGTCCTGATTGATTTTGGTGCTGTGAAAGAGGCGACCAGCCACTGGCCCCTGATTTCAACGCCAACACGAGTGGGTAAAGTGGGCTACGCTCCGCCTGAGCAACTACAAACGGGAAAGGTTTATCCCAACAGTGACCTCTACGCGCTGGCAGCAACGGCATTAGTGCTGTTGACAGGTCGGGAGCCGCCCACATTGCTTGACAGCCGCACACTGACCTGGAATTGGGAACCACATGCCCGTGTGGGCGATCCATTGGCAATGGTGCTGCGGCGGATGTTGGCGGTTTATCCGGGTGATCGCTATCAGTCAGCGAATGAAGCGCTGCAAGCTTTGCAGTCGTTTGGAGCCGCACCCTTAGAAACTACGCTCTTACGATCGCCGTCACCAGTTCCAGCAGAACCCAGTCGTCAACCAGCGATTGTAAATTTTCTTCAACCTCTGCCCGATCGGTTACCGCAGAGCGGTAAAACGACCCAACCTGTCACCACGTATACGTCATTACCTGATGCTCGAGCGAGCGCTTCTCAGCGTTCCAGTAGCCCCTATGATTCAAGCCGTGGTTGGAAGCCTTGGAACGTAGGAGGACGAGTGCGGGTGGGCGTTGCCGCGACTGTTTTGGCAGGGCTAGGTGTGGCACTGCCGATCGTGTGGCAGGTTTGGATGAAAGCACCCGATAACAACAGTGAGGTTTGGGTCTCCGGTGCCAGGCTGCCGCAGTCAGAAGCGTCTCGCATTATTGATGCTCCAGTGATAAATGGCTCGAATTTAGCGCTCCAGCCTCCGTCTGATCCTGCGGGGACAGACGGTAACGACCCGGCTAAAACGAGTAGACCACCGCAACGCATCCAGTTTGCCCGTGGCAAAAGTACCGTCGCCTTGCAGGGAACGTTACAGGTGGCTGACGTGCAGCCCTATGTGCTGCAAGCGTCGCAGGGGCAAATTATGACTGTAAGCCTCCAGGGTTCTGAGGCAATGATGACGTTGCTGCGATCGAACCAGGAAGCGATCGACACTGCGTCTTACCAAACCCGTAGCTGGACAGGACAACTGCCTGCCGACGATCGCTACACCATTCAGGTTTCTGGTGCCGGTTCCTACACGTTGGAAGTTGCCATCACTCCGCTGGCGCGCCCGGCACAGGCACACATTCAACGGGTTACCTTTACACCGGGTAAGACTGGCACAACGGTAACAGGACAACTTGAACCGAACCAGATCCAACGCTATTTACTGAAGGCAAAACGAGGACAGATGCTGGGTGTGAAAGTGTTGCAAGGCAAGGCTGGCTTTAGCACGATCGCGCCGAATGGTCAGCGCCTGGGCGGTAGTGCGACAGGTACGAAAAGCTGGCAAGGACGTTTACCTCAAGAGGGTGATTACACCATTGAAGTGACTGCTAGCGAGACGGGAGGCTATGCGCTCGCGCTTGAGATTCTTTGAGCCTAGAGTTTAGTTGGTGAGCCATGCGCTCTAGAGGTACCAGGAGCCATCCGCTAAAAGCTCATCCAAAGCCGTGGTCTACTGCCAAAACTTCACGCACCAGTTGCGCTAGCTTCGTTGCAGCACCAGCTTGACCACGTACTTGGCGGAGTTGGGTTTGCATCTGCTTCAGCTTCTCTGGATGGTCAAGCAAGTCCAGGACGATCGCGGTCACGTCTTGCGGTTGCAGATTGCCAGCCAACTCAGGCACAATTTCGGCGTTTGCCCAAAGATTGGGCCATGCTAACCGCCCCAACCGTTTTAGAGCCAGGTGAGTCATCAGCGCGGCGACGTGCCCTCCCATGAAGGGGAGGTTTGCCAATAGCCCCGGAATGCCATCCCAGGTGCGAATGCGATCGATCTGCTGGAGCGGAATGAGTACAATCATCGGCACTGCTAGCGCGCCCAGTTCAGCGGTGTTTGCACCCACCGTTGTTAAGCAAAGGCTGCACTGAGTAAGGAGGCTATAAGCCGGGGTTTGCGTCCAGAGATCGACCCGTAGCCCAGAGCGAGTTTTAAGAAACGGGCGATCGTCAGGTGTTTGGGGTACAACCAACTCCGCAGCAGACCAGCCAAGTTGCTCGATCGCTGGATTCAATGCCGGGTCAGCAAACATGGCGAGTGTTGTTAGATCCAAACCGGGCGCAACGGGAATGACAAAGCGTGTGGATGGTTGCGCCGCGTGCACCTGGTCTGCGATCGCGAGGCACAGAGGCACGCCTAGAGAAAGTTTGGTGGATTTGGAGCCAGGAAGAAGACCGATGAGGGGGGGAGGAATCTCTTCTTGATCTGGTGCTTCTGTTTCCCCATCGCCCCAGCGCCTCATCCTTCCATCATCTTCCCGTCCAGCTTCTGCCATCAAATCACCCACGACGGTAAATTTATGGGCGTACTTTTGCGGTGCGCGGGTTGCAATGTCGCTGCGCATCACACCGAAGCGATCGATCCAACGGTGCCAGCGAGCTTCCCACTCAGCGTAGATGACGGTGCGGTAGCCCAACCGCTTGCCAATTACAACCGGAAAAAACTGGTCACCGCCGAGAAAGAGCACCACGCCATGCGATCGCCAGTCCCACTGTGCCATCGTTTTACCCCACAGAAGAAAGGGAAAGAAGTGTTCAGCACTCTGTACGCGATCGACCTCTGGGTAACGACGGGCGATCGCGGCTTCCTGCCCACTGGCATTCGCGCAGGGCGACAGCACCACCGAAATTCTCACCTGCTCGCGATCGTCGCTCAAGTGCTGGCGTAACGCTTGTACCATAGGCTTGACCCAGGTTGCCAGTTCTCCGGGTCCGTTTGATAAGATCAAAACATCAACCGCATGACGCACTCGTTTGTCCTCTCAGTCTTAGATTCAAGGGTGCCTTTGCCCGTTTTGCCTGATCGCTGCGTGTTTCGTGCAGAGCGACGCGAGGAAAATCAGGAAAATTGAGCGATCGCTCCTCTGCCGAAGATGAGACGATACAGTGAGCCTAATCCCCATTATGATGGGAGTATATGCCGCTCAGCCGGATCAGGAGCAAGTTTACGCAGTCCTGATCACGATGAAAGCGATGCCCCATCAGCGATCAAGCCCGCCATTTGTTGGGGTCTGCCCCCGCATCACGAGTAGAGCCAACCTCGATGAGCAACTCCACTTCCATCCTGGAAGACCTGCTGCGAACCCTACCTGAA
>JACMKO010000032.1 GCA_014380065.1 Leptolyngbya sp. ES-bin-22
AGCATTCACTTCACTCGTCATGAAACTACCATCAAACACCCGATCGCGTACTATTTCCGGCAGACAAAAATCACAAAAAACCTCCGTTCAAGATCAGACAATGCTTGAACAAAATCGTTCTTTGGGTAACACCCATTTTTCTAGCTGACTCTTCTCACCACACGTACCTTAAGGCATAGATGCTCGCGTCACGCTTAGCTCACCAGCAGGGCGCGATCGGTTTCACGATTGGGACGAGCCGCCAGTCCAGGATACGGCTCCGAGGCAAACGGTTGGTCTGGCTCGCGCAGCAAGTGGCGATCGCAGGTGCCAAACAGTTCTGCCTCCGTCCGAGCATGGCGCATCTCTGTCAAAAAAGCGCCCGTAGCGTCCACGCCCTGACCGATATAGTTGAGATACATTTTTAGATGGTTAACGCGTGCGCGTTCCGGGATCGTCGGTACATTCATCGTCAAACGCAGACGATCGATATAGTCACGCACCGCAGCCAGCGTGACGATCGCAACAGGTTGACCGCTCAGGTATTGACGGGTTTGCTGAAAAATCCAGGGGTTACGAATCGCTGCGCGACCAATCATCACTCCGGCGGCTCCTGTTTGAGCCAGGACAGCAGCAGCAGCAACCGCAGAGGTGACATTCCCATTGGCTAATACCGGACACTGCACCCGCTGAACTGCATGAGCAATCAGATCGTAATGCACAGCGCTGTGATACATTTCCCTGACTGTACGACCATGCAAGCTCAGCAAATCGATGTTGTGCTGGTTGATGAGGTCAAGAATGCGATCGAAGTTGGCGGTATCGTCAAACCCAAGGCGCATTTTAACGGTCAACCGTCCATCAACAGCCTGCCGCAACTCGCCAAGCATCGCGTCAATTTTTTCAGGATCGCGCAGCAACCCGCCGCCCACATTTTTACGATAAATTCTAGGGGCAGGACAACCCAGATTGAGATCGATGCCCGCAATGGGATACTGACTCAACTCACGGGCAATACGCATCAGGTCAGGAATGCTCTCTCCAATCAACTGGGCAAAAATCGGGCGATCGGTGGCGTTCTCGGTAATCGATCGCAAGATGTACTTATGCAAACCTGAGCTTGGATAGACCCGAAAATATTCAGTGAAGAAATAATCAGGACTGCCGTAGTGAGCAATCACACTCATAAAGCGTAGATCGGTCACATCCTGCATCGGGGCAAGCGCCGTTAAGGCGAGTCCCGGAGACAGAGGCGAAGGCAGACGAAGGGAGGATGGCATTAGTGGGTCAGTGGAAGCACCCCGATCGCGTTAAACGCTGAGTGGGTGCTGTGCGATCGGAGCGATCCTAGCAGGAATTCAGTCGCTACGACAGAAATCTCGACCACGCCAACAACCTCTGATGCCCAGATTACTCTTACGTCACGGCACACGCGATGTCTGTGGTGCAATCGTCTTCTAAAGTTCGCTTTTAGACTGATCGTGGTCAGAGCGCGTCCACTTGGAGCACAGAGTTGTCATCTTCAACCCCGTAACCAATAAACCAATTAAACCTAGCCCATTATTAGGAGCGGATAGATTTTTCCCAGGTTTAAGAAGTTAAACGTGTGGACACGCATGAAAAGCCCACCTGAGGGATAGTTGTGGAACTCACCACATAAACGTCGCGGCAGTATGTCAAGCATTGCCGTAGCACTAGCTCATGACCGCACTGCACACGGTAACTTCGGGTTGACTTGCGTCACTTAGCTATCCGTACCAAGCGATACACTCCCGCACGGCTGATTTCTTGATATTGCTTAGGCTGTAGCCCAGATTGCTGTAAGGGTTTGGCTCCAGCAATCATCAGCGCTCCAGTACGATCGCTCGGCTGCGACTGAAGGTAGCCCTTTACCTTTGCGGGTCGACTCAAATACGTCACGTGTTGGCGCGTGTAAAACACCAGGCTAGGCTTTTTGAACCCCAGCATGAGCAAGTCTTCGGCGGGCTGTTTTGCTTGCACAGCCACTTGAGCAAGCTGCCGCAGTGGTAGCTGCCGCTCAACATCGGCAAGCAATACCAGTGGATGGGCAATCAGGATGAGAAAGGCAAGGAAGCCGAGCATGTTTGCCAGCCACAGCCAGCGACTGCGCCACAGCAACAGCCCGATCGCGACGACTGCCGTTATACCCCAAAGCACGCCGCCGAGTATGGGCAGCCCTGCCTCCTGAAGCCGTAATCCCAAATTGGGCATCCCAGGATCATTGCCTAACCAGTGGGGAGAGTAGACGATCGCTGCCGCCACTGCCAGCAACAGCAATACATTCAAAGCACCGCTGAGAAGGAATCCCGGTTGCCTACGAGTCTGTGCCTGCGTGATGTAATCCGTCCATAGCAGCGCCACCAGGATGGCAGCAGCAGGCATCAACGGCAACGTATAGCTGAAATACTTAGTTGTGGCGATCGTAAAGAAGCCTAAAATTGCCAAAAACCAAAAGAGCGCAAACAAACCGAGGTGCTGAGAACGTGGCTGAGCTTGCCAATAGCGGCGTTGCAACGGCTTAATGTGGGCGATCGCGGCTGGTAGATAAGTTGACCAGGGCAAAAAGCCCACCAGAATGACCAGCACATGAAAGTACCACGGTCCCGCATGACGATTCACCACCTGTGTGAACCGCTCGACATTGTGGTAGCCAAAGAACGAGTCGATAAACGCTTCGCCGTTTGCCAGCGTGATCAGCCCATACCAAGGCAGCGCGATGACTAGCACGACTAACCCACCTCTAAGCAGCCACATTTCCCGCAGCACTGCTTTACCGTTGCCGATGTACAGCAGAAAGCAGCCAACAATCAGCCCAGGCAAAAGGATGCCGATCGGTCCCTTCGTCAGCACTGCCAGCGCCATCAGCACGTAGAACGTAAAATACCAACGTTTCTGGTTCAGAGGGCGATCGGGCTGAGCATACCCCAGAAAAAACGCCAGCAGCGAACCACCGATACACGCCGTTAGCAGCATATCCGAGTAGCCTGTGCGTCCCCAAAAGAAGGTGTTGGGATTGAGCAGCAGCATGGTTGCGCCGAGCCAAGCGGTGAGGGGTGAGGAGTGAGGGGAGAGGGGTGAGGAGTAAGGGGTGAGGGGTGAGGAGGGAGTTGCTAGTGATTGGTTGTTAGTTGTTAGCAAGAAAGCTGGGGCTGGCTCTGCATCCGCTTCATCACTACTAGCGTGATGCGTGAGTTGGCTCTCATCGTCTGCCCTCTGCCCTCTGCCTTCTGCCCCATAACGATGTAGCGTGTAGAAGCAAAAGAGGGCGATCGTTAAAGCTGCAAGCACTGATGGCAAGCGAGCCGCGAACTCGTTGATGCCAAAGCTCTGGAACGCGATGACCATCAGCCAATAGATGAGGGGAGGTTTGTCAAACCGGGGTTCGCCATCGAAATAGGGGGTAACCCAGTCGCCCGTCAGCGCCATCTGACGCGAGGCTTCAACAAAAAGGGGTTCGGTTTCGTCAATGAGACCAATGCTGCCCAGGTGCCAGATCAGGGTGATGGCGGCGATCGCCAATAGCCAGAGCAAGGGCAACGCCCACGCAAGGGTTGGATACGTCTTCCAATAGTGCTTTAGCGGCTGCATGACACGAGTAAATTTCACACCCATGCAATTTTCAGTTCAGTTTCTCGCTTGGTTTAGACCTTACTTTAGCGGTAAAGCGGTACAGGTGTTTTTTCTGTTGCTTACGCTCTTTGGCGTGTCAGCAAAACCCAAGCTTCGGCAGTACCTAATAGCTGCACAGACGGCAGGGCAAGGTGCATTAGCGTTGTTTGTTCTACAAGTAGGTAGGGTTGAGAGTCTTGCCGCCAATAGTCTTTAAGCGCTGCTTCGGAAGCCGTTTGCACAATGCGCCGATCGCTATAAAAATTGAGCGAGGGACGGCCATATGGATAGAGTGTCCAAACAGTCGAGCCAAGCGGCGTATGCTGGCTTACCAGCGCCGCAACGGGTTTAACTGGGTAGGACTCATCCAGTTCCCAGATCCAATAGGGCGATGCCACAAATAGCACCAGTGAGACATACATGCCCCAAAGCAGCACCAGCATAAACTGTGAATCGCGCTGCAAAAGCAGCCCGATCGCCACGGTTAGCGTGAGCGCAACGGCTCCCAGGATCACGGGTAAACCAGCTTGAGGATTAAATCCAATGGGACTAAAGTACAGGCTGCCGCTCCAGCCTGCGATCGCCACCAGACTCAGCAGCACAATCCAGGCGGTCGGGTAGCGCTGGTGATCAAGTAGGCGAAGCCCCGACAGATCAGACGGTTGCCAAATTTCAGCAAGAGAGGCTCCGACTGCCAGCGCCAGAGCAGGGTAAACCGGCAGCACGTACCAGGGTAATTTTGTACTCATGAGTGAAATGACGAGCAGATAGCCCCCCGCCCATACCAGCACTAGCTTTGCCCAGCTTAGATTCCGATTTTCCCATGCCAAGCGGATGCCCTGAGGGAAAAACAGCAGCCAGGGAAGGCTGTATTTCCCAATTTCGAGCAGGTAGAACCAGGGCGCGCCCCGATTGCCTTCGACGGTCACCACTACGCGATCGAGCGATTGACTCAGCACGCTTGTGTTCAAGAACTGCTGCCCGTAGTGCAGCCATTGCGCCCAGTACCAGGCAACGACTGGCGCACTGCCCAGTAGTACCCCGCTCCAGACATGGCCAGACAGCAACAACCGAGGGGTATCCCAGGCAATAAAGGCGATCGCGATCGCGCCCAGCAGCAGCGCCACAATGCCTTTAGTCAGACAAAGTAGCCCAAACGCAATGCCTACGCCTAAGCCCCAGCGCAGATCCCGTCGCGATCGCAGCAGGCAAAAGACGAACAACAGAAAAAAACACAGCACGGCTCCATCCAGCATTGCCAGCCGTCCATGTCGCACTACTGGCAGCAACGTCAAATAGACCAGTGATGCAAAAATGGCTGGAGTGCGCTGCGCAAACAAGGCTCGCCCAATGGCATAGAGCAGAGGCACCGAGACAGCAGTTAAGGCTGCTCCAGGCAGTCGTGCCATCCACTCATTGACACCGCCCAAGCGAAACGCCAGTGCCATCAACCAATGCATCAACGGTGGCTTGTTTAAATAGGGTTCACCCCCGATCGTCGGATGCAGCCAAACCCACGACCCAGGCGGCGATCGCCAGATATCCCGCGCCACCTGCGCCACCGTCCCTTCATCCCAATCTCGCAGCGGCAGCGTGCCCAGATTCACGCCAAACAACAGACCTGCTGCCAGCAAAAGCCCCAGTAACCACACGCGATCGAGCCAT
>JACMKO010000359.1 GCA_014380065.1 Leptolyngbya sp. ES-bin-22
CCCGCGGCTCCTTCCTGCGATACGACTGCTGCAGAACGACGCAGTTTAGCAGCCATTTTGAGCGCGATCAAGGGGACAGGTTTGGAGAAAATCGTAGCCGAATCAACGTATGGAGCCCAACCTGGAGAGCGAATCGGCGATCTAGGTGTGCTTTATGAGATGGAGCAGGCACTCACTGCCCAACCTATTCCCACAACAATGATTCGAGCCGCTTATTACATGAGTAATTGGCGCGCCTCTCTACAAACAGCACGCGAACAGGGAGTGGTACAAACGCTTTATCCAGAAGCTTTCAAATTGCCGATGGTGGCTCCATCCGATATTGGTGAGATCGCTGCTCGTCTCCTGACTGAACCGATCGAGCAGACGGGGCTTCATTATGTTGAAGGTTCCGATCGCTACTCGTCCCAAGCTGTCGCGGTTGCGGTTGCGACGGCACTGGGTCTTCCCGTTGTTGCCGAATCTGTTCCTCGTGACCAATGGTTGGTGACGTTCAAGCGCATAGGCTTCTCGAACGAGGCTGCCGAATCTTTCGCCAAAATGACAGCCGTGACACTCGATGAAACCTTTCCAGACTTGCACGCTGTTGAGCGGGGCGTGACTTCACTGCACAATTATCTCTCGCAGATGGTGCAATCAAGTGATCGTCAGTAAGATGACTGGCAGTCGGCACCCGAACGCCAGCTAGCTAGCAATTGTGTTGCAGCGGAACGGATCAATCTTCATTAAGGTTGGGAGTTATCTCGTCCGCTGAACACGGTCGTTAACCCCAACATTGCCGAAAATGCTTCTTTTCGGCAAAGACGCAAGCTGGGACGCAGCTAGGGTAAAAAAGTGCAAGATAAACTGGAAAGCTTTATCCAGATTGAGTTATAGAGCATCTGTCGAAGTGAGGCTCAGTATTGGGACCGCTGCAGAACCCGCAACTCACCAACGACAGAAGCGGCATTCTCGCTTGTGCATCGGAGCTAACAGGAACGAGAGCATCGGTGTTGCAGACTATAACCGAACGGTGATGTATGCCAAATTTAGTCCAAAACCTGAAAAGCCTCGTGTCACCTGCCATTCATTGCAGCCGGCCAGCGCCCATGAAGCTCTTTCAGCCACCTTCATGGGCGACATGAGCCAAACTTAGAGGCAATGAGCGGCTGAGCTGGTTGGCCGTTCAAAGTGGTTAGCCGTTTGGTGAGCGTGGCTGAAGGCCGTTGCGGTGGACGCGCTTCGAGGGGCAATGAGCCAAGGTTGCAGCCTGAAACGGTGTCAAGGCGTCGCCTCAAAGCTGACAGTGCCTCAAAGGAACAGATTTGACGAAGCAACATGAAGCTCCCAAACGGCTTGCCCGGCGATGGTGCTGAGCGCCTTGCCCCGTCTAGCAGCTTCGTTGCTATCGTTCCGGCGAGGACGACCGCCTGCTGTGGCCTTGCCGACTGCTCGCACAGCCTCTGAGGCGAGTGCTTGCATCCAGGCTGTGCTGTGGCAGGCGCTCGCCTACCGGCAGGCATGAGGAGCAACAGTGACTTTAGCGAAAGGTCTGTGCTCGTACAAAGGTGCCATCGACTGTCACCACAACGTAGCGATATTGTTTTGGTGCCACTTGCCAAAACCGCTGTAGTAAGGCTTGGCTGTAACCCACAGGCGCATTCACTTCAAAGTGACCCTGTTCTGGTACCCAAGCAAGCCACCAGTCGTTTGCAGCCTGTTTATAACCGATCGCCTGCCAAAATTGCAGCCGCGTGGCGCGTTCTTGTGCAGCGGCAATGGGAAACCGTACCGTTCGCCACGCCGGACGACCGGCATTCCGTGAGTCTACTTCTCGCTCCACTTCCGAAGCGGAGAGTCCAGCAAAATTGTAGTAATACGCATAGCGCGCTTTCTCGGTTAACGTCATCAGATCATGACACGTAGATTCCTGGTAAAGCCTGCGTCCATCATGGGCATAGATTTCATAAGGTGCCCTCATCGTTCCAGGGATTGCTTGTTGTTCTGCGGGCGTTAACGTGTAGGCAAAGACAGCCTCAAGCACCTGTCGTTTTTGTGCGCCGGTGAAGCGATCGAAGGCTGAAGTGAGTGTCACGCGATCGCCAACCAGTGTACCAAAGGGACGGGCCGCTCCCCAAGGATAAGTAGGTTGCTGTTGTAACTGCTGCCACTGACGCTCCATGGCTGGCTGCATCAGTTCTATTGGAGACGATTCGTCAAGACACCATGCGAGGGCTGGTGCCAGTGTGCCTAAATTTGCTGCCGCTAACGTCAAGCTTAAACCTGTCACCGAGGCCCAAAAGGGAACATTTAGTGGGAGCATCCTTTACCAGCCCTCCTAGGCAGCGTGTCGCGATCAGTGTCAAAGTTGATCATTTGGGTGTTAAAGCCTTAGAGAGAAAAGCCTGCAGCGTTCGATTCCAAACAGGGTTCATGGGGTTGGTTGCCCTGCCGGCAGCAGTGCAACGGTCAGCTGCGGCTTGCAGGCGTCGCCTGGAGCCGCAAGCAAGTGCCAAAGGGCGGCGTACTGGCTTAGTTTTAGCAGCGGAAAATTCTGGTCGCTAGTAAGCAGTTGGAGTGAACTGTCTCATTTACGGAGCCTAGTCGATCATGGCTGAGAAACCTGTAATGGCGCAAAGTCGTTGTTTGTGATTCGGACTGTCCCATTTCGGGGCGAAAACGGGACAGTTCAAGCCGCTCGGTAGGCAATTAGAGCGATCGCTGAAAGCTTTATTTCATGAGCCTTCTAGCCTTAACGACCACTTTTTGTCCGTTGCTGATGTTGTTGGCGAATGTATGACAACTGCTCTTACAAGAAGAATACAAAGATTGGCAAACAACGAAAAATTAGACCTTTTCAGCGTTTGCCACATTTTTGTAGTTCTACTCGTAGCACATGCGCCAACAGCATCCGTTGCTATGACTAAGCCAGGTTAGAAAACTCAAAACTCCATCATGACAATCGCTATATCACCGGAAAAAGCAGGTTGTGCCGCTCCATAGGCTGGTCACGCGATCGGTTGGTTTGCTCCCACTCAGCAAACCGCCAAGACTACCAGCAGAAAATTCGGTTCCTAGACTACTCTGGCTGACTTTTACGGTGTAAGCCTTATTGAGCTGAGTTCGAGTTGAGCCAGTACCAACTCCGTTGATAGTCGTCAGTTTGTTGGCTCCTTGACTCCGACCATCGACTTTCCATCCCGCGAAGCGACCTTTATTAAACTGTAGGGACAATCCATCCGCCCAACTGGCAAAGCCAAGCGGACCCGCACCACACTCCCGATTCACGCCGCGATTGCGGGGCTTTCCCCGTAAGTTCGTCAGAACGGAAACCACATTGGCTTCACTAGTGCCGAAAGCGATCGCCCGAGTCGCTCCCGTAGACGCATTCACTACTCGTAATCCCTGTGAGTCGAGTGCTAACACTGCCGCACTTGGCTTTGCTTGCGCGATCGGTTGTAGGGCGATCGTCATAGCGGGCGCAATGGATGCTGCATGCCTTGAGGTAAGGGCATGAGCATCTTTTGCAGAAACATGCCCTAAATAAAGTAGCGATCCCCCCGAAACGCACAGTGAAATCAAGAGGGCGCTGGTCAGTTTCATAGCTCGTTTTCCGTGCGTGAATGTGCCGAAATGGGGTGAGACTCAATATTACTAGCAATTTGCCCGTAGCCTTCGGACTCTCCACACTCAGCAATGACACTATCTCAGCACCCCCTTTCCGGGAATTTGGCGATACAACTGCGATCGCAACCACAGTTAAATTTCAGCAAGGCTACGGTCATTACGTTGCCGCACCTGTGGTTAAGGGTAAAGATCTATGTTCGCTCTTACCAACCGACATAGGAAAAGCTGAAGCTTATTTCTACAAATCTGAAATTTTATTAAAAGCTTCTGTAGCCGAACTTGCTAAAGCACTTGTCTTTGATTTTTTAATTGGGAACCTTGATCGACATAACGGCCACGTTTACAAATCAGATAGCGGTAAGCTTTATTTGAGTGATCATGAACGGTCTTTTGGCGATTCAAAAGTACTGTTTTTCAACAATGTGTTGCGCCACACGCTCAAAGCAAAAAGACATTTGGATGAGCTAATCGAGACAGATTTTCAAGCTGTAGCGATCGCAGTTGCAGAAAGCTTCGAGCCTTACCTACAAGAACGC
>JACMKO010000360.1 GCA_014380065.1 Leptolyngbya sp. ES-bin-22
GCGGCATTGATAGTTTTGTTTGCCCCGCCGGGTGGTGCCGTTTTTCGTGCGGTCTTCTGAGCCACATTTAGGGCAACGGAGGAAGGGTGGGATGCTTGACATGAGGGCTGAACGTTAACCATCACTGCCAATTTTACCTGTCCTTTACTAAAAAGGACTACCCCTGCTGTTAGCCCGCACTTTCAGCGCAGGGCGGGGCAGGTGATCCTAAAAGATTTGTCAGTCAACCAGGCTTTTAAGACAGCCTCTGCGGTTCGTTTGAACCCCGCTCTAAGTCGATCGAGATCAGGAAACTGTCAGTAATGAGCAAGGAGAAATCTCTGTCCCAGGAAGCCATGTACTGATCCCAAACACATTTCAAGCAATAGTTTGAAGCCCAAAGTATGAAACGGCAGTCAACGTCCGCCTTGACTCTCAAGGATAACTGGCAAGTAACCGCACAACTTTTCACTCATACTTCCCTTTAGAGATTAATAAAGCTAAGATTCTGCTTATGGTTAGTTCCTAACCCAAGTTACAGAATTAGCCAATCAAAATTTTGTGGGGAACCTATGGATACTTTTGCCTACCTGCACACCGCTTGTGCTTATGAAGATCCCGAAGCAATGACGCTGACTTTGCCGATCGATCAGTCGAACGTAAAGCAGTTGTCTAGTCAAGCAACCTTACTCATGCTGCAACTTCTGATTCCCGCAGCGATTCTGGCAGTTGCCGGACATGCTTCAGCACTTCAGGTAGGCGATCGTGGTCCTTCTGTAACGACCTTGCAAGACCGCTTGCGATCGACAGGCTATTTCAACCGCCGTTCAACTGGAGTTTATGCCTCGATCACAGCCGATGCCGTCCGACGCTTTCAGGCATCACGTGGGCTAGTGGTTGATGGCATTGCTGGACCTGCAACGCAACGGGCATTAAGAGGACAGTCCTACGCTTCTTCAGGGAATATTCGACCCATCAGTAGTACTACTTATTACGGGGATACAATCCGCCCCATCGCTAACACTGGGGGCTTGCAATGCAGTGGTAGTTCAGGCATCAGTGTGCGTGACCTTCAGCAACGGCTCAACGATCGCGGTTACTCAGTCGGCATTGATGGCATCTTTGGCAGTGAAACGTGCCGCGCCCTTCGGCAGTTTCAAGCAAGTAACGGCTTAGTAGTAGACGGTATCCCCGGTCCCGCTACACGAACGGCGCTAGGGTTGAGTTCGCCTAATCTACCGGGAGGTGGGAATGGGTCGTCTGCCAGCATTCGCAAGCGCTATGTGGTTGTCGTACCAGCGAAAAGCAGCGCTACACTATCGCAGGTTCGTACAGTCGTACCTGATGCTGTTTACAGTGCCACCAACTTGGGCAAGTACATTCAGGCAGGCGCTTTTGACGAACGAGGCTTTGCCGAGTCCCGCGCGACACTCCTGCGTGCCAATCGGCTTGATGCTCAGGTACGATATTTTTAGACTAAGCCCAGACCGAAATCCCATCATTGAGTGGCTTGGCTACATCGGTAGCAGCGATCGCTGACAAACGGGGCAAACCGCATGGATGGTGAGCTGACAGTCCAACAAGTGATAGCCTTCCTTCTGAGCAGTTTTAACGCCGACTTTAAGAATGGAATCACTCTTAAATTCGATCGTCTTATTACAGCGCACACAAATTAAATGATGGTGGTGATATGAGGGCTGATTGAGTTCGTAGTGCTTATGCCCTTCTGCCAGCTCCAGTTCTCGTAAAATGCCCATCCGTGCCATTAGTTTGAGCGTGCGATAAATGGTGGAAAGGCTAATCGCCTCGCCATCGGTTTTCAGTAGATTGTAAAGATCTTCGGCGCTGAGGTGGTTGCCTTTCGGTAGATTCTGAAAGACTTGCAGAATGGTTTCCCGTTGAGGGGTTAGCCGCCAGCCCTTTTCATTCAGTTCTGCTTTAAGTGACGTGATTGTGTAGGGAACTGCCATCGTCGTCTTCTCAATAATTCTGTATTAATGAGAATGATACACAATAAACATTTTAGTTTCAAGTAGCACGCCTTATTGAGAATAGCTCCTAAAAAGGATGTCTCAACATGACTAGAGATTCAAGCTAGACAATTTGCGATCGCACAGAGAACATAAACCTAGTACGGAGGCAGGAAGGCTATAGCACTACAAGGCAGCGTGCCCAAACGAGAATTGCTTTAAAGATGGGAGTTAAAACCGTTCAAAAATTAAGCCCCCAGGTATGTACGCTGAGGGCTTAAAGTTGCAAGGAGCGGAGCCAACCTTAGCTGAGAGACTCTAAGTAGTCCCGTACACGGTTGCGGCGCTTAGGTTGTCTCAGCTTTTGTAGCGCTTTAGCTTCAATCTGACGCACTCGCTCTCGTGACAGGTCAAGAGCACGACCAATTTCGGCGAGGGAGTAAGGATGACCATCGTCCAAACCAAAGCGCATTTGGATGACATCCCGTTCGCGGGTGGTTAAGTCTGCCAAAAGTTGCTGGAGATCACGGCGAAGCGCCTCACGCATCAAGGTATCTTCAGGCGAAACATCATCGGTTTCCAGCAGATCGCCCAGCTCAGTATCTTTCTCTTTACCGACCTTGGTTTCTAGGGAAACGGAGCGAGGCACTCGCAGCAGCACTTCACGCACTTGAGGCGCGGTCATGTCCAGTTCTTGAGCAATGTCCTCAATGGAAGCAGTACGCCCTTTTTCCTGCGAGATTTTGCGCTGAGCTTTCTTAATTTTGTTCAGCTTTTCAGTGATATGGACAGGGAGGCGAATCGTGCGACTTTGGGTTGCGATCGCGCGTGTAATCCCTTGGCGAATCCACCAGTAGGCGTAGGTGCTGAACCGATAGCCTTTCGTGGGGTCAAACTTCTCGACAGCGCGTTCTAGCCCCAGCGTACCTTCCTGAATCAGGTCTAGCAGCTCCAGCCCACGATTCTGATATTTTTTGGCAACAGAAACAACCAGGCGCAGATTCGCCTTGATCATGTGCTCTTTGGCTCTGCCGCCTTCAGACTGAATGTCCTCTAATTCTTCAACGGTCAAGCCAGCAAGTTCAGCCCAGTGCCGTTTTCCTTCTGCCAACGTGGGCTTCAAATCTGCAACAGCGATGCCGCCTTCAAGCGCCCACCGCTCTAAAGAAGGGCGATGTCCCAGGTGCGAAGCAAGGCGATCGTGCGCGTCCACAAGCTGGACATAGAGCTGCATGGAGCCACCTGCCGTTTCAGCAGCTTCGGTGCGCATTTCCAGTAACCGCATGTAGCGTTGGACTCGTTGAGCCTCCGAAACTTCCTCGTCGCGACCGAGTAAACGAACGCGACCAATCTCCTGGAGGTACAGACGAACCAGATCGGTGGTGCGACGACTGACACTGCGTTGGAGGTTAGCCGCTTCAGCGTACTCCATCTCGATACTCGCGAGGTCATCCACCGTGCGTTCATCATCAGGATCGCCGGGTCGAAAACCCTTGGTATGTAGCTGTTCGTCGTATTCAGCTTCAGCGTAAAAAGAAGATGCTGGCATAGTGCTCGTCTCAGTGGCTCCGGGTAAGAGTGGGCTTCAGTCGGCTGCTTGATCATAGTGTTCCCGCCCTTGAGGACTAAAGAACATCACTAAGAGTTCCGTTATGTCCTCTTCATGAGCCGCCATGATTCTGCATCACAGCAGCTTTGGCATGCGATCGCGATCAAAACTCGCTGGCTTAGCGACAAGCCAACAAGCGGTCAGCAGAGACCGATCATTCCTGCGGCTTGGCAGACAGTATAGGAACAAGATCGAGGTCAAATGAGTGACCTGAATCAGATGCTAGGTTAACCTACATCACTTGTAGGGCAATTTCCTGACGTTTTTGAGGTCTGCTGACGATCTTCATGAAGGCTTTGAACGACTACTTGTTTCAATTACAAGTACGTGAAGCTGGAACCCAGAACGATCGTCCCCGGTTTACACAAGCTTTATGAGTAGTGCCGCTAGCGGCGAAGCTGCACGTTGATGCAATGATGAGGCTGATGCTAATGAGCGGCGGCAAAGTTCACGATCCGAGCGAAGCTATCTGGTTGCAGGCTGGCTCCACCCACTAACGCGCCATCAATTTCAGGCTGTTGCAAAATTTCGTCAGCATTATCGGGTTTGACGGAACCACCATACTGAATGGGCATATCAGGATTGGTGAGCTGTGCTCGCATCAGTCCAACGACGCGATTCGCTTCGGAGGCTTCACACGTCTCGCCTGTGCCGATCGCCCAAATGGGTTCGTAAGCGATGACCAGGTTCGTTTGATCGATCTCTTTGAGACCATGTTCAAGCTGACTAAAAATCACAGACTCGGTTTCGCCAGTGTCTCGCTGCTGTTTGGTTTCACCGACACAAAGAATCGGTGTCAGTCTGGCAGCTTGGGCAGCTTTCAAGCGCAAATTGACTGTTTCATCCGTTTCGCCAAAGTATTGCCGCCGTTCACTGTGCCCCACAATGACATACCGAACGCCAATCTCCGTTAGCATCGGCGCAGCAACCTCGGCGGTGTAAGCTCCAGCCGTCTCCCAGTGGACGTTTTGAGCACCAAGGCGAACCAAACTGCCGTGCAAAAACTGAGACATCTTGACCAATGCCGTAAAGGGGACGCAAAGCACGACTTCCCGATCGTCGGCAATGTCGTTGATTTGAGGCATAAAACCCTGGAGAAACTCCATCGCTTCTGCTTGGGTTTTATACATTTTCCAGTTACCAGCAATAACAATTTTTCGCACGGGTCGCTCGGTTGGGGTTGAATGCACAATTTACTGCACCATTCAGTCTAAGGCTTCTGGTGACCAACCGATCCAGTTTGCACAAGCGGTGCGCCTAGAAGCAGCGTGTAGCGTGAAAATTAGTCGCAGCGGTAAAACTTTTCTGTAGCGCTCTGGTCGAGGTTCTAAGGGAAAAGCGCAGAAATAAGCTGCCAACTAACGCGGAAATCCTGGTAGGGGCATGGCTGCCATGCCCCTACGCGAGAAATTCGATCTTATTTAATCTGTGTCCCTAAGTGATTCCCTGGATTGCTGGAAGTCCGGGAAGCCTGTACAATACTA
>JACMKO010000361.1 GCA_014380065.1 Leptolyngbya sp. ES-bin-22
CATATTAACCTTGTACAAGGGATAAGGCTAAAAACCTTAGACTACTTTCTGGTGCAGCAAAAGCTTTACGTAGCCTGCATACCCTTTTGATGACTACAAGCCCGATCGCCCCTTCCCACAACTAAACCGAGCGATCGCAAATTGAAAATCCTTATAACCTATACTCATTTCTCAATCTTTGATAAGCATTCATTGCTTTTGGGCTTACGTTTCTTGATTTTGCATAAGTATTGCTTAATTTAAGTAAGCGTTTCTTGCTTTCGGGCTTGTTTTCTTTAGTTTCAGGTTTGTGTTTCTTGATTTTGGATCTGCGATCGCTGATCTCAGCAAACCAAAAGCGATTAATCAATAGATTCACGGATGCAGTGGAGCCTCAAGCATTCAAAAATCCGTAATTCTTCTAGCGATAAATATGTTCGCTGTAGTTTGCTGGTGGGCATTCTGGCGTTATCCACCTTACCCATAATGAGGACTATTTATGGCACGTTTGAAGCGCAGTTCCGTCAGCGTCGATAAAGCTGAGCGTCGGATCGCAGGCTTAAAATCCATCAATCCAGCACTTGATCTAGGCAGAGGTCTAACCGTTGAGGCATTCACAGAACTGATTGAAACGACTCGCCGACGGGTGGCGGCTTACAACACAACGCTGTCACTGTTGGATGCCGATCGCGCCTTGATGCTAGAAGCCGAAAAGACTCTAATGGCGTTATCAGAGAAAATGCTGCTGGGCGTTGCCTTTGAGTATGGCAAAGATAGCGCTGAATATGAAATGGCAGGGGGTGTTCGCAAAAGCCAGCGGAAGCGACCCGTGCGTAAAACAAGCGAGAAAATTGCCAGTTGAGCCGATCGCCTGCATGGTTGAACGAGAGCGATCGCACATCACCCGATGCGATCGCTCTTGGCAGCAAAACTGTTGGCGCAGTCCCTTTCAGCTACAACAACCATTACGCGGATGCCCGTGCTTTAGTTTCGGCTGACGGTTGCTTTAATGGAGCCATCGCAGTCTTTCGTGACATGCAAACGTTTCCACGTCAGCAAGTTCGACCGCAAAACGTGCTGGTGCTGCAATCATGCGCTAGACCTTTGTCAGGCGATGGAGCCAGATGTAATCAGACCCTTCAGGGCTGCATTTGCTTTGAATCAGGCTATTGGAGTAAAAGAGGTTTTGCCCAGAGCGATCGGTGAGATAGCCCGATGCTGTCCACTCGCCGTAGGGGTCATTGACGTAAAAACCGCTTTGGTTGTAACCGCGAATGACCACAATATGACCAAAGCTGGTGAAATAGCCGTGAACGATGCAAGGGCGACCCTCGGCGATCGCCTTGCGAATATCTGCAAGACTTCCCCGCAAGGTCAGATTGTCCTGCACACCGTATGCTTTTGACATCTTCGCCAGGTCATCCGGGTCATGCCGACTCAAGCCGCTTCCCTCCATATACCGATACAGTTCGTCTTCAAACTGAGCGGCGCTGGAGCGCTGCTTGATCCGAAAATACGCCATCACCATTGAAAAGCTAGTGACGTTGCAGGCTCCCGTGGGATTGAGCGCATTGTCGAGCTGATTTTTGTAGGGAATGTTGAGACTCTTGCTAGCAGGTAGTTTCCCTGGCGGCGGTGTTGGCGTTGGCATCGGCTTGCTGTAAACGACCTTTCCCTGGCTATCGATCAACTGCACATGATACCCGTACACAAACCAGGTGTTTCTCGGTGGGTCACCCAGAGAATCGCCTAAAATAGCGACCTTGAGATGGTCATTCTCAACAAATTTCCAGGAGCTAAGCTCAAAAACGGTTTCGGCAGCAACGCCAACTTTATCTTTGGCGGGTAGCTTGGCAGAATCGCCAGCCGCTTGCTTGAATGCGGTGCTTTGAACAACTTTGAGTCTCATCAACAATGCCCCCCAGCTAAATGAAAGCATCGAATGGCTAACACAAACGATGGTATGGTCAGCCACGCACCTGCCTGTGAACCGAAGCAAGATGTGGTGTGTGGTCGTCATTTGGACAGCGATCGGCTGCGACAGTGAGCGGTGCCTTTGCTGCTGCCAAATTACACATTGCCTCATCATACAACCCAAGGTAAGGGTAACCGTAAAATCGCCTGATTGCCCTCACGTCTATGCATTGCCGCTCAACAGCGCCCAAAAATTCGTGCGTTTTACACCCCAAACCGCTACCTATAGCGTAAACTCACAATCGGACGCACTAAAGCAGGCAAAGTTCGCTACCATGAAGCTACAGCAAGCGTTGGAGCCTATGACACGCGCAGGCATTGGGATTCGGACGGCAAATGCACGCTCCGAGCGGCTCACAGGGCAAATTCATGTTTACGATGGAGCCGGAAAAGGGAAGTCTCAAGCCGCTCTCGGTGTTGTGCTGCGTTCCATCGGGTTGGGCATTCACTCCGAGCGGCAAACTCGTGTGCTCCTACTGCGCTTTCTCAAGGGACCAGGGCGGACATATGACGAAGACGGAGCGATCGAGGCGCTACAGCGTGGCTTTCCCCATCTGATCGATCAGGTGCGTACAGGCAGAGCAGAATTTTTTGGGGCAGAAGCTATTACCCGCTTCGATCAACTAGAGGCACAGCGCGGTTGGGATGTAGCAAAGGGCGCGATCGCCTCTGGTCTTTATTCGGTCGTTGTTCTAGATGAGCTGAATCCCGTGTTGGATCTGGGCTTGCTGCCTGTCGATGACGTAGTGAGCACACTCAAGCGCAAGCCTGAGCACATGGAAGTCATCGCGACGGGACGGGGTACGCCACAACCGCTGCTTGATGTCGCTGACCTGCATTCAGAAATGCGTCCCCATTACCATGCAGGAGCAAAGGAGCAGGGCATTGCTGGCATCGAGATTTACACCGGGGATGGGAAGGGCAAATCGACCAGTGCGTTAGGCAAAGCGTTGCAAGCGATCGGCAAAGGCATCAGCCAGGATAAATCGCACCGTGTGTTGATCATGCAGTGGCTCAAAGGCGGCAGCGGCTATACCGAAGATGCCGCGATCGCCGCCCTCAACCAGAGCTATCCCAACCTGGTTGATCATCAACGCTGTGGACGCGATGCAATCGTCTGGCGCGGTCAGCAGCAAGAGCTTGATTATGTCGAAGCCGAACGTGGGTGGGAGATTGCTAGAGCCGCGATCGCCTCTGGGCTGTACAAAACCATCATTCTGGATGAATTGAATCCAACGGTGGACTTAGAGCTGTTGCCAGAGGAGCCGATCGTCCAGGCGCTACTGCGCAAACCTCGCGATACCGAAGTCATCATCACCGGACGCTGCAAAAATCCGCCCGCCTACTTTGACCTCGCCAGCATCCATTCTGAAATGATTTGCCACAAACACTACGCCGAAAAAGGCATCGACCTCAAGCGCGGCGTTGATTTCTAACGGTCTATTCCACCTGCTTCATCCGATAGCCCAAACCATGCACCGTTTCGATCAGATCATCAGGAGTACCAGCGACGCGCAGCTTTTGGCGTAGCGTTCTAATGTGCGTCTTGACTGCTTCTTCAGTGGGGGACTCGTCAAACGACCACAGGCGCTCGATAATCCCAGGTCTGCTTAAGACTCGTCGCCCGTTTGTCACCAAAAGTTCTAGCAGCGCGTACTCTTTGGGTGTTAAGGCTAGGGGACGATCGCCATACGTGACTTCATAGGTACTGGAATCGAGGCAGAGTTGTCCCCAGCACATTTTGGGGCTTGGTGCCGAGCCACCACTGCGTCGTAACAGCGCCCGAATTTGCGCCATCAACTCTTCAAGGTCGAAGGGCTTCACAATGTAGGCATCGGCTCCGGCATCAAGCCCAACAATTTTGTCGGAAATTGTATCGCGGGCAGTTAGCATCAAAACAGGGATGGGGATATTGTAGTCACGTAATTTTTGGCAAAGTTCAATACCGCTCAGCTTCGGCAGCGTTAGATCCAGCACCACCAGGTCATACTCTAGCCTTTGAAGCCAATCCCATCCCACCGCTCCATCATGTGCTGTATCGACCATATATTGACGATTGGCTAATGCTTCTGCCAGCAAATCAGCAATCTGAACATCGTCTTCAACCACTAAAATACGCATGACGGTTTCAACATTCAGATTTTAGTCTTCGGTAGAGAAATAGAGATCAATAATAATATTTTTCTGGCTTATTCTTTCATCATTCACGTGTCATTTTTACCGACAAAATTCGTAGCATTAGAATTAGTAGCAAATGAATTATAGCAATTAGTCCATCATAAGTAGGGAGGCACAATTATTTGTAGGATGGGTTAGCGATAGCGTAACCGATGCGGGCGTTGGGTTTCATGCTTCAA
>JACMKO010000362.1 GCA_014380065.1 Leptolyngbya sp. ES-bin-22
GCAATGCGGAGTGCGGAGGCATTCAAACCAACATGAACAACTTGCGTGTTCATGGCATCGCTAACTCGATGCACCTTCAGCAAGTTAGACGGCTGTAGCACTTGCTGAATGCTATTAGGTGTGACTAAGCCAACCGGACTGCCTGTACTATCAACGACTGGCAGATGATGCATTCGGTGCTGATGCAAGATTGATAGAGCCATCAGCGGATCACTCAAATCACTTTCCAACAGGGTAAACTTGGGCTGTGCAGCGATGTCTCTAACTATGAGCTTATCGGTGCAAACACCATCGGCAGCTAACCGAACGATATCCCACTCAGTCACAATACCGATCAGTCCTGCCTCACCTGCTACCAGCACACAGCTCGCCGTTTTACCTTGCCATACCTCATTCAGTAAGCCAATGAGTTGGGACAATTTAGCATCCGCTTCGATAACAGGCGGAAACGTGTCCAGGATCGATCGCGTAGAAAGAGATGGGGTCAAAACTGGAGTAGGAATAGCATGTATCGAAGTACTCATAGTCGTCGTAACCTGAAGATTTCACTGACAAGAACTTGAACTTTAAGGCGATTTCCAGAAAAGATTTTACCCTTCGACTCCGCTCAGGGTACAAGCTGGCTGAGCGAAGTCGAAGACAGTGGGTAGTTTGTTTACTAGAAATCTCCTAAGCTGGTGACATTGCTTAATCAGCTAGAAGACCAGTACCCTTCAGACATCTAGCGGTTCAGTACTCCATTTTTAGTACTGTCCCTCTACGTAGCGTTTTCGCTCTACACAGAATGGTTTGGGCGCTTGAGAAAGCAATCACTCTGCGAGAATCAGTCCTGTCCTGTCTCCAGACTATTTTGAATTACCTCTATCTAGCATCAGGAAAAGCCTGATATTAAGCCGATTGGCTGTTGCCTTAAGCTGCTGCTACATAAAGATGAGCATTGAAGGCAGCTTATTAGCGGGCTCTTTGAGCGTTTGAGCCGGAACCGACAACGTCGAGGATCATTGCTGAACTCACAAGTTGATGCCTGCTATGAGTACACCATGATGAGGCGATCGTCGGTTTCTACTCCGGTAAGTCGTCTGGATCAACACCGAGCGATCGCACATACTCCGCGAGGCGTTCTGCCCGTTGGCGTTCTGCTTCGGTGCGCTGGCGTTCTGCCATAAGTTGACGTTGCATTTCTTGCATTCTTTGCTCTGGCATGGGATATGCCTGCCCCTGGGCATCGTGCCAGAGCAACACTTCTTGCTCAATGCCGCCAATGACCTGCCGACCCCGACCGAGACCCAACCCAATTTCTGGCATCCAGTACGGTTCACCGATTTGCGATCGATAGGTGTCTCCCTCCAGCCGATAGACCTCAAAAGGTTGATGGCGCTTATTTTTTCGATTGTCTCGCTTTCGTTTCAATGATTTGTGACACTGCAAACCTAGCTGCTGATGGAGCGTTTAATCTTCTGGTAGCCAATCTTCTGCCAGTACCAGTTCTACAGCATACGGGCAGGTATTGGGAAACAACGAAGGCTCTATATTGGTTTGCTTCGCCGCTTGACGACGGGCGCGTTGGTAACTCGCTTCAAGCTGTTCGGCGGGATAATTGTTCAAGCTGGGGCTATCTTCGATCGCTAACGCAATTTGAGTCCGCGCATCCGTGATGGAATCGAGCCAACTATCTGAACGACGCTGCGGTTGGTATTGCCACTTGAGCAGATGGAGTAAAAGACGAGTGAGTTGACTGGCAATGGCTCGTCGTTCACTTTTGCCCAAGTCTTGTATTTCCTCAATGAGATGGGTTACGTCAACGTCTTGCCAGCGACGCTCTCGCAATAAGTGAACTGTTTGAGCAATCCACGCATTAAAATCTGCCAGATAGGGTTCACTCACAATTTGATGCTTGCCACTCACAGCATGACGAACGCGATAGACCATTAACCATCTTTGAAACGATCGTACTGCAAAACTTCTTGCCAAAACCTCGGAGGTTTAAGCGTCATGTTTGGTCACTGGCTCAATGCCTGGTTAAAACCTCCGAGGTTTGCGGAAACTAGCTTTCGATCGCCAACACCTTCGTCAAAAACGCCCATTTGTCAGCGCTTTCTTCGATGATTTTGGCAGTGGGTTTGCCTGCACCGTGTCCCGCTTTGGTTTCAATGCGAATCATGACGGGTGACTCGCCTTTGTGAGCCGCTTGCAGGGCAGCAGCAAATTTGAAGCTATGGGCAGGCACCACGCGATCGTCGTGGTCGGCAGTAGTAATGAGCGTCGCGGGATAGACAGTGCCCGGTTTGAGGTTGTGCAGTGGGGAGTAGCCGTAGAGCACTTTGAACTCGTCGGCATTTTCGGGCGTGCCGTATTCGGAGATCCATGCCCAGCCGATCGTGAATTTGTGGAACCGCAGCATATCCATCACGCCGACTGCGGGTAGGGCTGCACCAAAGAGATCGGGGCGTTGGGTCATGCAGGCACCGACGAGCAAGCCGCCATTACTGCCACCGGCGATCGCCAGCTTTTTCGGTGATGTGTACTTATGATCAATCAGCCATTCAGCCGCACCAATGAAATCATCAAACACATTTTGCTTTTTCAGCTTTGTACCTGCCTGATGCCAGTCTTCGCCGTATTCGCCGCCGCCTCGCAGGCTCGGTTGTGCAAAGATACCACCCATCTCTAACCAGACCAGCGAACTCACAGAGAAACTGGGCGTGAGGGAAATCCCAAAGCCACCGTAGCCGTAAAGGAAGGTGGGATTCGTCCCATCCAGCACCAGTCCCTTTTTGTGGACGATGAACATGGGAATTTGCGTCCCGTCTTTGCTGGCGTAGAAGACCTGCTTCGTTTCGTAGTCGTCCGGGTTGAAGTCTACATTTGGTTGGCGGAAAACACGGCTTTCATTTTTGACCAGATCGTAGCGATAGATAGTTGCAGGCGTAGTGAAACTGGTGAAGCTGTAGAACGTTTCGGTATCGTGTCGCTTGCCGCCAAAACCGCCCACAGAGCCAAGACCGGGAAACTCAACGTCGCGGATGGGCGTGCCGTTCAGGTCAAACAGCTTGACCCGGCTGTGGGCATCTTTCAGGTAAGACACAATAAACTGGTTGTTGAGAATACCCACGCCTTCAAGGGTTTCAGCCGCTTGAGGAATGACTTCTTGCCAGTGGTCACGATCGGGCTGTTTCGTCTCAATCGCAATGACGCGACTGCGCGGTGCCTCCAGATCGGTGCTAAACCAGAAGCGATCGCCCTCATTGTCGATAAAGCTATAGCTGGCTTCAAAAGTATTGATGAGTTCGACGATCGGTGCATTCGGAACGGACAGATCCTTGTAGAACACCAGATTGCGTGGATCGGTGCCCAGCCAGACAGAGATGATCAAAAAGCGTCCATCCTCACTCACGCCACCGCCAAAGCCCCAATCTTTCTGGTCAGGACGTTCGTAAATCAGGGTATCGTCGCTCTGCGGTGTGCCGAGGCGATGGTAGTAGAGCTTCTGGAAATAGTTAACGTCTTCGAGTTTGGACTTTTCGTTGGGTGCGTCGTAGCGAGAGTAGAAAAAGCCCTTGCCGTCGTGCGTCCACGAAGCACCGGAGAATTTGACCCACTGAACACGATCGTCCAAATCTTTCCCGGTTGCAACCGTCCGCACTTTCCACTCTTGCCAGTCAGAACCAGACGTGGACAAGCCATAGGCAAGATACTGCCCGTCTTCGCTAATGGAGAGTCCCGATAGCGCCACGGTGCCATCTTCTGAAAGGGTATTGGGGTCAAGCAGAACGATCGGTGCACCATCTAGCGACTTCAACGTGTAGAGAACGCTCTGGTTCTGCAACCCATCGTTTTTAAAGTAAAAGTAGCGGTCACCTTGCTTAAACGGAATGCCGTACTTTTCGTAGTTCCACAATTCAGTGAGGCGTTGCTTGAGACGATCGCGCGCTGGAATGGTCTCTAACAGCCCAAACGTCACTTTGTTCTCTGCCTCAACCCAGGCTTTTGTCTCGTCAGAATCCGGATCTTCGAGCCAGCGATACGGGTCAGCGACCTGAGTACCGTGGTAATCATCGACCTGATGCGCCTGATGGGGCTGAGGATAAACAAAGGCTTGATTGGGTTCAGTCATGGCAGTGGATGTGGAGCAACTTTGTCCATAGTGACAGATCAAAAGGAAGAGCGCGATCGCCACTGCCAGCAAACCGCGCTTTTTTGCAAACAATTTCATAGACATTTTCAGGACAATAGCGACGAGTTGCGTCGTTTGCCCAGCCTATCAAATCACGCTCTACACTGAGACCTCCGAAGTCTTCAAGACTTCGGAGGTCTGGTTTCATTAGCGCACCCTGACCTGCGATCGCAATTGAGAATCAACCAGGTTTAGATATGCCTGATCATTAACTGCCTCAGCGGGC
>JACMKO010000363.1 GCA_014380065.1 Leptolyngbya sp. ES-bin-22
GAGTACTAATGCCACGACGCTCTTTGGTCGTGTAGTGCCAGCAGCAGGTGTGCCCGAACCAAGCACAACCACTGGTTTGTTGTTAGCAGGCTTGGGGCTTGCTTACGCTCGTCGTCACTGCAAAAAACTGAGTGGCAGACCGATTGGGAAATAGCGACTGCGATCGCTGAAATGCCTACGACTTCAACATTTCAAATTTTTTTGAGCTTATGATCCAATCACGCTCCTGCTTTCTCATCGTTTTCTCTAGAGCACGGATTCAGACGATAGGGGAACCCACAGTGCGATCGTGCCTTTAGTAGGGTTCCAATGCCTTTTCGCTTGAAAATTCTTGTGGGAGTCGGGCAAAAATAAGTTTGTTGATGCAGAGCAAGTGGCTAGCAGCGTTTACTAGGAAGAATTAAAGCAATGGCACAACAATTAAACAAAATCTGGATGTTAGCAGGCGCTGTCTTTTTAGGAGCGACATCAATCATCTTTCCAGGCTTCGTTCAAACCTCTGTGAGCCTGCCAAAGCAATCACAGCAGCCCAGTCCCCATCCAAGCGCGTCTCCCTCAGCTTCCCCGTTTAAGGTCGAACGTGCCCCCTCTAAAACGGACTCTCTCAAAGCATTAATTGATGAGGTTTGGCAAGTTGTTGAACGCTCTTATGTAGACGGCACATTCAACCAAAAAGACTGGAAAGCGATTCGCACAAGGTATCTCAGTCGCAACTACAACTCGCCTGAAGAGGCATATCGGGCAATTGATGAAATGCTAAAACTCTTGGGAGACCCGCTGACTCGTTTTATGAGTCCGCTTGCGTTTAAAAACATGCAGATAGACACCAGTAGCAATGTTGTCGGTGTTGGCTTGCAGTTGCAAAAAGATGAGAAAACCCAGAAAATTAATATTGTTGCTCCAATCGAGGATGGACCGGCATGGAAAGCCGGAGTTTTGGCAGGAGACACTCTCACTAAAATTGATGGTCAGAAAGCGGAAGGTATAGACGTTAACGCAGCGATCACTTTACTCCAAGGGGCACCAGCAACCTTTGTAACCCTGACGATTCTCCGAGATGGAAAGCCATTAGAGTTTCGGATTCAACGGGCAAAAGTTGAAATCCATCCAGTGCGTTATCAAACGCAGGAAACAGCGATCGGCAGAATCGGTTACATTCGCTTCACTCAATTTAGCGCCAGCGCCACAAGTGAGATGAAAATGGCAATTGAAACCTTGGAGACTCAAAATGTCGAAGGTTACGTACTTGACCTCCGCTCCAACCAGGGAGGGCTGCTTTATGCTGCGGTGGAAATCATTCGCCTGTGGTTGCCGAAGGGGCTGATTTTCACTACCAGTCGTCGGAGTGAGGGAGACCGGGAAACGGCAAATAACCGAGCACTCACTAGGAAACCGCTGGTTCTGCTGGTGGATGGAGAATCTGCCAGTGCCACCGAAATTATGGCGGCCGCACTACAGGAGAACCAGCGCGCTGTATTAGTTGGCACTCGAACTCGGGGAAACAATTTGATTCAGTCTGTGCGATCGCTTAAAGATGGTTCTGGTCTTGCAGTTACTATTGCCAAGTGGTTAACTCCCAAGGGGCGAGATATTAACAAAGTAGGCATTGAACCAGATGTATTAGTCAAACTCACCGACGTGCAGCGGCGTGAATTGATAGTTGACCGTAGCATTGGCACACCTGCCGATCCTCAGTATGCCAAGGCGCTGGAAGCATTAAGGCGAAAAATTGGCACAGTCAGGTGAAAGCGGTTCTGCCTATTCAGGCTGTGGCCGTACTACGTAGCTGGACGTAATTAAACTAACGATACTTTTTGGGGGTGGTGGGGGTGGAACCCCCTGCCTGGGGGCAAACCCCCCAAACCCCTTTTTACAATTAATTATGGCTACCTGCTTAGCATTCAGAATTCAAGTTTAGATCCGGCAAATTAGGCAGTAACACGGGTGCTTACGGTTTCAACAGCGTTTGAAAAAGAAATGAGCGTCGGCGCTTTTTACATCGATCAAGCCTGAATCAGAAAATCGGTGTGAGTGGGTCAATGTCCAAGTTTTAATCATTCATAGGAGCTTCAAACCATGTCTCAATATAAGAGTCTACGGCAGTTTTTGACCCTCACACTCTCCCTGCTGGCAGCGATACTGACCACCAGCATTATGTCTGCCGCTGCAACGCCTGCCGCTAATCTCTCCACCAAATCTGAGCAAACAAAGCCACTGTCTCAACAGCCAGAATTACAGATTGTGCAGGCTCAACTCCCACCTTTACCCATGTGGATCTATCCATTGGGCGGTGTGGTGCTCATTCTGTTCTTTTTGCCCAAAGTGGGCTGGGTGGCGGGGCTAATTGTGATTGAAGAACGAGAAGTTGGGATTATCACGAAAAAATTCTCAGCCAAAAACCTGCCTGAAGGACAACAGATTGCACTCAATGGAGAGTCGGGTTTGCAAGCAGATACGCTGTCTCCTGGTTGGCACTTTGGCTACTTTCCCTGGCAGTACAACGTGCGGAAAGAGCCTGTAGTGATGATTCCACAGGATGAAATCGGGCTGATCATCGCCAATGATGGAGCCGCCATTCCATCCAATCGCATTCTGGGCAAAGTGGTTGAGAGCGACAATTTTCAAAATGCCCGTCAGTTTCTCACCAAAGGCGGTGAAAAAGGGCGGCAGTTAGCCGTGATGACGACGGGCACCTACCGCATTAACACGGCTCTGTTTACGGTGATTACATCGGGTAATGCGACGGCTTATGGCATCGCTGCCGCACGACTCAAGGTCTATGCGCTCCAATCCGATCGCGTCGGCATTATTACCGCTTTAGATGGGATGCCGATCGACGAAGGAGAAATTGCCGGGCCGATCGTGGCGGGTCACGATAACTTTCAGAGCGCTCAAACCTTTATGAATCGAGGCGGACGTAGAGGTTTGCAAGAACAGGTAATGCTCTCTGGCTCATGGAACCTCAACCCCTGGTTTGTGCAAGTGGAACAAGTGCCGATGACAGAAGTGCCGATCGGGTATGTGGGAGTCGTGATTTCGTATGTGGGGCAAGCCCATGAAGATATTAGTGGCGAAGCCTTTACACATGGCAATCTGGTGAGCCGGGGCGATAAAGGGGTTTGGATTGAGTCTTTGCATACGGGGAAACATCCTCTGAATACCAAAATCATGAAAGTGGAATTGGTGCCGACGACCAACATCGTGATCAATTTCACACAGCGGTTTAAAGGGGAACATGGCTACGATTCTTCCCTCTCAGCACTCAAATTACTTTCATTTGATGGATTCAGCTTTGATCTAGAAGTCTTCCAGGTGATTCATGTGGGTTCGATGGATGCGCCTAAAGTCATTTCGCGGTTGGGATCGATGCAAAATTTGGTGGATCAGGTGCTGCGTCCGATCGTCGGCAACTATTTCCGCAACTCCGCACAGGAGTACACAATTCTCGATTTCCTCACCGCGCGGAGCGAACGTCAGTCAGAAGCCGCAGAATATATCCGTCAGGCATTACGGGCGTATGATGTGCAGGCAGTGGATACGCTGATCGGCTTGATTTCACCGCCGCCTGAATTGATGCAAACGTTGACCGATCGCAAACTCGCTGAAGAACAAGAAAAAACCTACATGACTCAACGTGCCGCTCAAACACAGCGGCAAGAACTGGTGCGAGAAACAGCGCTGGCTGATATCCAACAACAAATTGTCACCGCAGAACAAGGGGTGCATATTGCCGAACTGCAAGCCACTGCCAAAGTAAATGAGGCGAATGGAGAGGCTGAGTCCATTCGCGTCACGGGGCAGGCACAAGCGGACACGTATCAAGCGGGCGTGAGCGCAGTAGGGGCGCAGTTCTACACCGCCATGCAATTGATGCAGGTGATTGGCGATCGCAATGTGCGCATTATTCCCGATATTGTGGTGGGTGGCAATCAGAGTAACGCGGGTGCGCTCGATGCCATGATGGGAATCTTACTGTGGAATCAAACGCAGGAACGGCAGACCCAGCACCACAACAGCCAACTTGCAGCGGTGGCGACCCCTCCCTCTGACCCAGCAAAAAACCCCTGAGGTCGATGGCTCTCGTTTCACATCTAGCAAGCCTGTTTGCCGTGTGAGTTTGTTTGCTTATCCTGTAGCCTGCACTTCCAGCGTGATCCCGATTTAAATCGATTTCACGACAGATCCGTCTGTAGGATGGTGAACTTAAATTGGTATGACTTAAACGCTCCAGGCAAGCAGAAATGAACCTGCAATATAAGCAAACGCTTCGATCAGCCCGGCTGCAAGATTAGGTGTTGCTTGATTGACGATTTCGTCTGAAATTTTGACTCCCGGCACCAGCACTAAATCAGTCAGCCAGCGGATTAACGCTAGAGCAAGCAGGCAAAAGCCCAGCACCACAAGATATTGGGTGAAACTCTCAGCCCAATTTTGAAAGTCTGGCGTAAACGCAACCCTCACAACGTTGCCCGTAGCAATTAGCAATCCCGCCAGCGCTACGCCAGCGGCTGGATTGTTGCGCTTACAAATTTCTCTAAACACGTTGTATTGCGTTACACGAGGGTAGAGGGCACTGACCAGCACCAATACGCCTAAACCAACAAACCAACAAACCAAGCCTACAATCCAGGAGCCGCTTTGTCCACCGAGAGCAGCACTTAAAATCAGCCCACTGGCAATGTGCACACCCGCCTCGGCTGAAGCGGCCCCCACATTTTGCTCTTCCACCACTTCACGAGCACAGTCACAGCGTCGGAGAATCAGCCGATCGCCCACCCAGGCTCCAACTAACATCAGCAGAATCACGCCTGCACCATAGCTTGCCAGGGAGATCAAGTGATCAAGCCACGTAGCGCTTTCTTTGTCCAACACACCTGCCAGTGCAATGATAATGCCGAAGTTATAGCCCACCAGCGCGATCGCCACTGCTGCGTTATCTCGCACAAAGAGTTCCAGGTTCAACTCCATGCGCCGGAACAGCTTTTGATATGCCAACTGCCCCAACCAAAAGATACCAAAGCCAATGACCAACTCGGTGATGACCAGTCCGATACGGGTTAAGCCGTTGAGAAGTGTGGGGTTCATGGCGTTGTTGGTTGTTGGTTGTCAGTGATTAGTGCTTAGCGGTCAATAGTGAGGAGTCAGGAAGCAGGAGTTAGTGATTACTCATGCCTCATCTCTCATCCCTGCTTTTCCCAGTCGCTTGAATAGCCCAATTAATGTGTCTGCTAGCTGGTCGTAGAAGAAATAATCGTGAGCGCCGATCGTGGTGACAGGTATGCCGCCAAACTGACGCTTGAATTGTGAGAATTTGGCGTAGTTGTGGTCTGGGTTACAGGTATAGCCATAAAAATCATAAACATTGCATCCTTTCGCTTTGGCGCGCTGCATGGCTGCCCAGTGGAGTCCATAGCTTGCCATCACGTGATGATGTACGTTGCTGCGTCCGCCATAGAGATAGGTAGCGCGATTTCCCCAATACACAATGAGGATAGTAGCTAACACTTCATTCTGCCAAGTTGCCAAACCAATTTCTGCCATATTTACCGCAAAAAGCGTCTGACAAAGGTTGATGAAAAAGCTATACGGCTCACCAAAAAACTGTTGCCGCTTCACAGTTTCCCAGAACAAATTGTAGAACACGGGGATGGCTTGAGCGTCTGTTGTAAAGTGCGTTGTTACACTATGCCGCTGACTCAGACGGATGTTGTAACGTCCTTTTGGTTTCATGGATGCCAGCATTTTGGCTGGTGTGGGACGTAGATCAATGAGCAGTGTTTCGGAGGGTAAAAGCTCGACTGGAGCGCGAACAAAGCCATCCAAACACGTCGGTTTTTGCAACCATAATGGCTCAAGACGAAGGGCGATCGCGCCTACGTTTTCTGCTAATTGTCTTGCCTGTTCCAGGAGCAGCCGCATTCCCTCTTGCTCAAACCCTGGTAAAAAGCAGGGAGCACCCGGAGCCACTAATAAATTCGCGGCATGATCACGAGGATAGTAATAGAGACAACAGCCACCAACCAAAATGTTTTCAGCAAAAAGACCATAGCGAAAGCTTTGGTAGCCTTCCAATTGTTTGAAGTCTGCCCACGCCCAGGCTTGCATAAAGCACCCGGTTGGTGATGCTTGCATAAACGCATCCCATTGAGTGCGATCGTCTACTGTCAGCAGACGAATCTCTAATTGCACTGGCAGTTGAGATGGCTCTAAAAACTTAGTTGACATCACTATTGTTCAATTCAGAATATTCAAGAGTCGCTTCAATCATCAGAATTTTTATAAAGATTCCAGAGCCAAATACCACCAATCATCATCGTCCAAAAGCCGAGCCAGCCAAATTGATCATCACTAGAATCGCCATCATAGCTAGAAGATCCCCTTGAAGAACTGGAAGAGCCTTTAGCAAACACAATATCTGGAGTTGTTACATTTGCCATAAGGATGGTGACGGAGAGCAGCGTAATTAGTTCAGCCGTATGTTCTGAGACGTAGGTTAACGGTTGCCCTGTGCGGAGTTTTTCTGTCAGTTGTTTGAGTTCACGCACAAGCTGGGGTGGTAGCTCCTGGGCACGTTCTAACAGACTCGCTAAAAGTTGATTAATGTTAATTTCTTCCAACAGTGCTTTGAGATAACTCAGCCATTCCGTGGTCATTTGAGGGCTGTGATACCGATGCTGGACAGGCATTAATGTAACGCTTTGGGCAGCTTGAGGAAGGTTTTCTGCTTGGTGCAAATGGTCTAACCATGCCGTTGCGATCGAGTCTAACTGCAACAAATCACGAGTGCCGATCGCGCCAGTGCCCACTTCTTGAAGGTCTAAAAAATCAATGGGTAGCTGTTCTGAATCTACGATCGTCGTTGCTGTTAATTGCAAGCGAGGATTCAGCAGGTAATAAAAAAGCTGAGGGCAATCAAGCGTATGGACGTTAGCCGTATGGCGGTGCTGGGCGATCGTGGCAGGAATTTGAAATGCCTGTAGCCAGTCCTGTGAATGCAGCGCACTCAAGTTTTTGGGAAAGACAACGGTTTCCAGCTCCGATCGTGTAATGGGCAATGCCGACGCAAGAAAAAAGCCCCAGTCGCCATAGCCATGTTCTCGAAATGATGGAATAGCGACTTGTAAGGGTTTTACCTGGAGTCCAGCCGCTAATAGAGTTTGGTAGAGGCACCAAAAGCCCAGCGTGCGCTGTTCTGGCGAGACACCGTTCGTACTTATGATGCCACCGGGACAGAGAACGCGCTGCACCTGCTGAAACCACTCACGGCTGTAGATTTGGGTGTCCTCCGATCGGGTCGGGAACGTGAAATCGCAAATGACCGCGTGATAACAAGCGTCGGGCAAGCCTGCCACAAACCCAAACGCTTCCTGAGTGTAGGTAGTCAGGCGATTTTCTCCTAACGCGGTTTCCGACGCACTGAGCAAACTGCCCTGGTTATACGGCTGAAAGACCGTGCGACCCAGTGCTAATACCTCTGCGTCGTAATCCACCAGGGTAACTTCGCTGACCTCAGCAAACCGGAGGATGTCGCGTACTGCCAAGCCGTCGCCTCCACCACAAAGGAGAACCCGCAAGGGCGTTTGCGGGAAGCGTTGAACCGCAAGGGCGATCGCAGGAATCACCAGGTACTCGTGATAAATCGCTTCATCCGCAGTATCAAACTGCAAATCACCGTTGATGTAAAAGGCGAGACCGTTGGGGCGATGCTCGATGAAGAGGGAGGTGGGCATTGAGAGGTGAGGGGTAAGGAGTGAGGAGTGAGGGAGGCGGTTAAAAGTTTTGAGTTTTGAGTTTTGAGTTTTGAGTTAAAAGTTTTGAGTTAAAAAGCCATCTTTTACAGTAGCTATTGGTTGAGTAAAACACGGTTTTAAGTGAGTAGACGTTGGTCAACCCAAGGCTGACTGCTGATAGCTAACAAGGGCTGTGAGTATTTTATTTAAGCCTTGCCACTCCTTGCTCCTCACTCCTCACTCCTTGCTCCTCACTCCTCACTCCTCACTCAATTCAGATGCCAGATATCATCAAAAAGAAGCCAACGATCGTGACAATCCAGGCAATGGCAAATTCGCGGCTGCGTGATTCACGCTTGTTGAGTGCTTGATTGTTGAATGCTTGAATAGAGTCAACATCGGCACTGAATGAATTGCTCTGCCCAGCGCCGAGGGCGGCACGGTTGCTTGACTGGATTTCGGTAAAATCAGCGGGTTGCACTTCGCGGGTAGAGTAAACCGATAAGGTGTTATCACTCCAAGCTTCTAGCGCCAGGTTCCAGAGGTGGGCTTTGTCCCAGTAGTCCCAGGTGATGCGGTGTCGGGTGTTGCCATCGGAGTCATAGTCGCCCTCGGTTTGAGATTCAAACGCGTACACACGGTTGAATAGCTGTAGTTCTGGGTAGGGAGCGGTGCACGATCGCATGTCATCGCCAACAGTAGTGAGGCGATCGCGGGCGGTCTGTGGGTCGATGAGTGTAGGGTACCGCAACTCTTCGGCAAGATACCAGTGGACTAACGTTTCCGGGTTTTGCGGATCGACTTCACGCAGCAAGTAGTATGCTTTGCCACTGCTCGATTTTAGCTGCCACTCTTCGGTTTCATAGCCGTTGTCATCGGTATAGGTGCTGTAGTCTTGCACCAACCACTGAACACCGTGGTATTTAAGTTGGCTGCCTTCTCGCAAATGCCGCAGTTGGGTTTCAGTTAGCCCTGCTGTCATGGAGTGCTGTCTCAAAGAGGAGAATCTGTGGTCTTGAGTTCTAAGTTAAATTGCCGCACTCAAAACTCAGCCCTCATTACTCAAAACTTTACTTATCCCATGACCTCTAAAGAGTGCCACTGGGCACGCTTGCTATTTGTACAATCGCCATCTGTCAAAGCGACTGCTAGAAGATCTGCTAGTTTTTCCGCTTTAAGGCGATTATCCTGCTGGTAATCGCAGACGTGGATATCCACCGTTGCTTTGCGGCATTCAGACCAGATGTGTAGCGCGACGTGAGACTCTTCTAAGAGCAGCACAGCCGAAATGCCCTGGGGAGAAAAGGTTGCAGACGCTTCTGCCACAGCATTTAAACCAGCCGCCTGAACGATGCGATTTAGCAACTCCAACAGGTCGGCGGTTGTGCTGTTAGCGATCGCGTTTGTAACAGTCAAAATAGCTGAGAAATGGTGCGATCGAATCACGGGTTCACGATGGCATCTAGTAAGAGCTTTGCACTCAAGCGTACTGGATCGGTGCAGGGCAACTGGGTTTCCTGCCTGACCTGATGGATTGCCTGTTGCGCGTTATGTTCGGACAGGTGTGCGGTATTGAGGGCGATCGCGGCAATTCGTGCAGGGGCAAAGGCTCCCGCTGCTGCGGCTACCGCTTCGTAGAGCTGCACCACGTCAGGCAACGGTGGAATTTGCACGTGTGGGGCATTGCGAATGTGGGTTTGTCCCGCTCGGTGGACGAGCACCAGATGGGTGGGTTGACTGCCTCGTATCAATGGCAGCGTTGCAGTTGATGAAGGATGAAGCAAGGAACCCTGACCTTCCAGATGCAAAATATCGCGATCGCTGCTTGCCTGCATGACCAGTTGTTCCACCGCTCCCGCCGCGAAATCAACCCGAATGGCATCGAGAGGAATGCCGCTGCCAGAGATCATCATGCCAGCTTGTCCAGACGCGAGAAATTGCGATCGCAGTCCTTGCTTCAAGGACGCACGGTGCAGTTCCAGGCTAGTAGACATTTTGCCGACGCTCATATCGGTGCCCACAGTCAGCACCCGCAAACAGGACAGTAAGCGAGCCTGCCCCGTACCCACGGTTAAACCGGGTGGTTCTTGCCGCACGTCCCAAATCCATTGTCCCGGTTTGAGGAGTGCCTGAAGGATCGGATCACGATTCAACGGGGTGTGTAACCCATTGATGATAGACATTCCAGCGGCGATCGCGTCATGCACGTCTTGCTGCCAATCCGCAGGCAGCATACCTCCCAAAAGCGCGATACCAATGACTAGCACCGTTGGTTTGTAGGCAAGTGACTCTTCTACTGAGGCAACAATGGGTACCTGTCGCGGAATGCCCGTTAGCTCAGGAATCGATAAACCAGCGGTGGCGCGATCGATCACCGCCACAATATCAGCTTCGCTGTAGCGTAGCATCGCCAGTCCCGTTTTACCCTGTGCGCCTTGTACCCCATCATGCAGCAGGATTACCGCTCGATCGTCAGGACTCATCATGCGCCTCACTCCGCTTGCTTTTGCTTCTTGATTCAATCTAATTTAAACGACGCAGGGGCACGGTTAACCGCGCCCCTGCATCACCTAGAGTTTGATCACACTCAAGCGTTATTCCTCGGCAACATCAATGTCAACATCATCGACATCCACATCATCGACATCAGCATCCTCCACGCCATCGCTGATCAGGTCATCATCTTCCAGAATGGGCGATAGCGGTTCGGCATCAACAGCCGTCACGCCAAAGTTATCGAACGTGTAGCTGGGGCGCTCATCAAAGCTATCTAACCCGTAAGAACGAGCGGTGCGATCGTCCAGTACGACATCCTTAAGATCGGCATCATCGTCAAACACACCGATGCCATCGTAAGAAAGATCAACATCAGGGCTGGTCTGCTCTTCATAAGCATTGAACCCTGTCCCTGCTGGAATCAAGCGTCCAATGATCACGTTTTCCTTCAGACCACGCAACCAGTCAGACTTACCTTCGATCGCCGCTTCTGTCAGTACCCGTGTGGTTTCCTGGAAACTGGCTGCCGAGATAAAGCTATCGGTATTCAGCGATGCCTTCGTAATGCCCAGCAGCACTGGCGTGTATTCGGCTGGCGCACCACCTGTAATTGCCATCGCTTCATTGACCTGCTCTACCTGATAAAGCTCCACTAGCTCACCGGGCAGCATGGTCGTGTCACCACCATCGTCTACCCGTGCCTTAGAAGTCATCTGGCGCACCACCACTTCGATGTGTTTGTCTGAAATATCAACCCCTTGAGACTGATACACCGACTGCACTTCGTTCACTAGAAAGGTTTGCACCATTTGCAGGCTCACTAGAGCCGCATCATGCACCCCATCAGTTTCCCGGCGATATTTGAAGAAGACCTCCAAAATTTCGTGGGGGTTTGCCGGACCATCGGTGAGTGGTTCTGCCGCCAGCACATCTTGCCCGTCCGAAACAATCACGTTCTGCCCCGGACCAATAAGGTACTCAGCAATCACGCCATCAACTTCAATCACCTTGACCTTCACTGAGTCGTCATCGCCGTAAACGACCTGAGCCGTTCCAGGACGTGCCGCCAAAACGCAGGCTTCTTTCGGCTTACGCGCTTCCAGCAGTTCTTCAATGCGGGGTAGACCCTGGATGATGTCACCCGTCTTCGTGCGCTCAAACACCAGGATGACCAGGTTGTCACCCCGTTGCACCAGGTCGCCATCGTCGATATGCAGCACGGCTCCAGGGGATACCCGATACGGACGAGCATAGCGAAGCGTGACCTCAGCATCACCAACGCTAATCACCTGCCCCGATTCTTGCAAGGCAACGCCAGGAGCAAGTTCAGCACCAGCGACCAGGAGATCGTCCGCTTTCACAGTGGGTGGTTTGCCTTTTGTAGTGACGGTTACCATATCCGCAGGACGCACGACGAGGATACGACGAATGGCCTCGGCTGCCTCGCGGATCCCCTGCACCTCACCGGCTTCCTTACACAGGATTTCGGTACGGGCAACGACAGCTCCAGGAGCAATTTGGTCACCATCTTTCACAAGAACGCGCGTTTTTGTCGGACCCTGGGTTGGATCAGCCGCAATGTCGCGACGGATGACCAATGATTCCAGAATCACAAGCTGGAGACGCATCGTCTCTGCATCAGTTTCATCAGGCACCAGTTCAATGTCAGCCGCAAGTTGGGGCGCATCCTGACCAATTTCCAGCACGAGCTGGATTTTCAGCAACTCCAGACCTTCAACTGATTTAACGCGCTCACCATCTTTGTAGGGTAGGCGCTGCACAGCCCGCAGACGGATCGATCGTCCCGATTCTTCGTTGGTCGATTCCTGGCTGGGCACTGAAGGCTCATCAGGTACGGCAAACTCGGTGACTGGACGCAGCAGCATGGCTGGACCCTCAGGCGTTTCGATGTACTCGGCGTAGCGTAGCTCATTCACCGTTAGCCCTGTCATCACCGTTTGACCAGGGTTCACCAACACGCTTTCCTTGGTGATGATGTCATCCGGGTTATCCACCATATGTAGATCACCCGGCTTGATGACAATTTCGCGCAAGATATCGTTCTTCTGGGTAACTTCAATCACACCGTTGCTTTGGCAGAAGATGTCTTTTACAACTTCAGTGCCTGCTTCAACGTATTGACCGTCTTCAACCATCAAGAGTGAAATATCCTTGTTGACTTCATGAGCCTCTTCAGGAATCCACAGCAACGTGCCGCCTTTGACGACTTCGTAGCCTTGCTTTGCCTTGCCACGTTTGGCAACTTCAACGCCAGAATACTTAATAATGCCGCCAGTTTGCGTTCGGTAGTGGTCGTCAATCAGTTCGGCGACAACTTGGTTGTTAATGACTTTGGTGCCGGGAGTTGCTTTAAGCGAGAAGAGCTGGTTGTAATCAGTTTCAATCAGGTAGTGATCGCGCCCTTGATAGCTCTCTGCCCGCACCTTTGCCTCATCCAGTAAGACAGACGCGGTGATGATTTCCACTTCCCGTCCACCTTTGCCGTCTGCGTCGGCGGGCAAACGCACGATGCCGCCATGCTCAGTCACGAGCTTGGTTTCAGCCATTACGCCGTTGGCATCAATACGATCGCCATTTTTCACGATCGGTTCAGCACCAGGCGGCAAGTTATACACCTCACCAGAGCGAATCCAAACCAAGCCGCCTCGTTGCGCAATACGGGTCGTATTTCCCTGACGGTCTTTTTTCTCTTCTGGAACAAGGTCAGCAAATTGGACTTCGCCTGCCATATCCGAAGCAACGTCTTTTGCCGCTTTCTCGGTGGTTTTGCGCGCACGTCCCGTCAATGGAACTTCCGCCAAAGTTTGACCCGCTTTGACCTTCTGACCATCTTTAACAAGAAGGGTTGCGCCCTGTAGCACCGAGAACGACTGCTGCCGCCCATCCTTTGCATCAAGCGTCAGCTTGGAGCTTGCCTCTACCGACTCAACGGTGTAAGCATCTTCACCGTGACGGGTTCGATAGGGACGAATCCGCAGTTTCTTAGGAAACTTCAGCGTGCCGTCAAACTGGGCTTTTTCCTGACGTGCCATTTCCCCTGTGAACACACCACCCGTGTGGAAGGTTCGCATCGTAAGCTGAGTCCCTGGTTCACCGATCGACTGCGCAGCAATAATACCAACTGCTTCACCGATATCAACCATGTGAGCGTGTGCCAGACTCCAGCCATAGCAGTGCTGGCAGACTGAGCGCGTGGCTTCGCAGGTGAGGGGCGATCGCACCATCACTTCTTCCAGCTTCGCTCTACCGACGTGATCAGCCATTTCATCGGTGATGGATTGATTGCGCGCGACAATCACTTCACCCGTAGTGGGGTCAACCATTGGTTCGGCAGCGACCCGACCGAGCAAACGATTTTTCAGTGGAATGAGGACGCGATCGCCGTCCGTCATACTCTGCACGGGGATACCCCGCTGAGTCCCACAATCCAGTTCTCGAATGATGACATCCTGAGAGACATCGACCAGTCGGCGGGTGAGGTAACCAGAGTCGGCTGTGCGGAGTGCGGTGTCCACCAAGCCCTTGCGCGCACCATAGGACGAGATGATGTACTCTGTCACCGTCAGACCTTCGCGGAAGTTAGTCTTAATGGGCAAGTCAATAATTTCACCCTGAGGATCTGCCATCAGACCCCGCATCCCAACCAACTGCCGCACCTGGGAGATGTTGCCCCGCGCCCCTGAAAACGCCATCATGTACACCGAATTGAGGGGATTGTTAGACCGGAAGTGACGAACAACCTCATCCTTCAACTCTTCACTGGCACCGTTCCAGGTATCAATCACCTTTTGAAAGCGCTCAACTTCAGTGATTTCACCGCGTGTATAGCGCTCTTCTGTTACCCGGATCGTTTCTTCAGCCGCCTCCAGCAGTTTGCGCTTGGTCGGAGGAATTTGCAGGTCGTCGACACTGATGGAAACCCCGGCTCTAGTAGCGTAGCGAAAGCCCAAATCCTTAAGCAGATCGGCCATCTGGGCTGTACGAGCCGAGCCGTAGGTGGTAAACGCCCAGGAAATCAACTTTCGGAGTTGACCCTTGTCCACAACACGATTACGAAACACTGGTTGGTTATTTTGCTCTACCATGAGTTACCCCGCCTCTCCCATGAATGAAGTTCAGACTTCAGAGCGTAGTCAGCAGTGCTGCTAAACTCTGAAATCGTTAATCTAAAGTCGTCCTAAACTGCCAAAGCATCGTGAATCGCTTTGTTGTAGATGATCCGTCCCGGAGTCGTCTGAATGTATTGGGAGATCAAATTTCCGTCAGCGTCATGCCGCGATCGCCGGAACTTGTAGAGCTTTGTCACCGCGCCATCACCGGACGTGGATTCCTCTACGATGTCGGTATCGACTTCATCGGTTTCCACCTCGCCATCAAAACGCACCCAGATATGGGCATGGAGATCGACCTGCTTTTGCTCATAAGCAGTAATCGCATCATCCAGGCTGGAAAAGTAGCGATCGAGTCCATTGATGGCATCGGGGTTTTCCGCTGTCAGGTAGTAGCAGCCCAAGACCATATCCTGACTGGGCGTAATGATGGGACGACCTGTCGCTGGCGACAAAATATTGTTGGATGCCAGCATCAGCAGACGGGCTTCTGCCTGGGATTCGATCGATAGCGGCACATGTACC
>JACMKO010000364.1 GCA_014380065.1 Leptolyngbya sp. ES-bin-22
GACTCCAGTATCGATTTGAGGCGGCATGGTTATAACCTTGCGAAAGCAGCTTTTACTGAAGACTACCCACCCGCAAGCCGCGGTTCCGCACTCAAGTACCAGTGCGCCTCAAACGTACTTGGCTTCAGCTCTCGACCCCAGTGCTACTAGGGGTCGAGATGCAGCAGAGTCGGGCGGGCGACCGTCCGGCTTAGTTTGACCATACCCGTATCTCGGCTCAACCCGCATTACGCCCCAGACCCCTAAAGCTGGAGCGCGCGTTTGAATAGAAACTCACGCACTGCGCCATCTTCAGACAGACCAATTGCCCTTTGATAGGCTTCTTTGGCTTCTCTTAAACAGCTCAGGTTTTGTAGTAGATGAGCTTTCAATGCCCAATAGGGCTGATAGTTTTTTACCGATGCCAGCGGAATTTTGTTCAGAGTTTCCAAACCAATGGTGAAGCCTCTGGCTTCAGCAATCGCAGCGGCATGACTGACCAAGGCTCCCAAAGTAGGAGCAAGTTGGAGCAAGCCCTCGTACAAGAAGGCAATCGTTTCCCAATCGCTTTCTCGCTTGTTCGATCGCTGCACATGGGCTGACTGAATTGCCGCCTCTAGTTGAAAACGTCCCAACTTCTGGCATCCGAACGCTCGGGCAAGCTCTGCTTCCGCCGCTTGGATCATCTCCCTCGACCACAAAGCAGTATTTTGTTCCGAAAGGGGCACATAGGCTCCATCAACGGCTCGACGGGCATCGCGTCTGGCTTCACAAAGCAGGATGAGCGCCAGTAGACCCCGCGCTTCCGGCTCGTTAGGCATTAACTGCACACATAAGCGAGCCAGCCAAAGTGCCTCTTCTGCTAACCCTTTTTGGCGTGGGTCACTGCCTGCAATGCTTTCCCAACCAAAAGTATAAACGGCATAAATCGCTTCCAATACCGCGTTGAGTCGTATAGAAAAATCTCGAGAGAGCGGCAGTTTAAAGGCAATACCCGCATCACGGATTTTGGCTTTAGCCCGCACTAGTCGCTGACTCATGGTTGCGGGCGAGACCAAAAAAGCTGATGCAATCTGATGCGCCTTAAAGCCTAAGATCATTTGCAACATCAACGGTGTATGAATAGTTGCATCAATGGCAGGATGGGCGCAGACAAAGAGCAGCTTCAAGCGATCGTCTGGGAAGGCGTTTTCTTCCAAAGCCTGCTCACCCGGTGTTGCCAATGCACTGAAGGCTAAAAGATGCACCGCTTTGTCTTTAACTTTGGTGCGGCGGACATCATCCAGCAATTTTCTTCGTGCGACTAACAGTAGCCAAGCTTCAGGATGAGGCGGAACTCCATCGTCCGCCCAAGTGTTTAAGGCAGCAACCAAGGCATCGCCGAGAGCATCTTCAGCTGCCATCACATCGCCCGTTCTGGCCGCCAAGTAAGCCAATAAGCGGCCATAGGACATGCGAACCACCTGTTCTACGACTCGGCGTGCCTTCGTCATCGCTTTAGCTCATCGGTGGCATGGGAAAAAGAGGGCGGACTTCCACTGCACCATCAGCAGCGGCGGGACAACGCGCCGCCCAATCTAAGGCAGTATCGAGGTCAGGCGCGTCAATTAAGATATAACCTCCCAATTGCTCCTTCGTATCCGCATACGGACCATCTTGGACTTGTCGCTGTCCGCCTTGCAGGCGTATCGTTGTGCCCATGTGCCCTGGCTGAAGAATGCCGCCGTCAGTGTTGAGACCCGCTTCTTTAAGGGCACCGGCATAGGCTTGGTAGGCGTGCCAATAGCCACCTTGCTTGGTGGCATCGGTACGGTTGGCAAAGGCTTGCTCCGTCTCGTAAATCAAAATCGCGTACTGCATTGTTTAGTCCACTATAGTTGGGGTGGGAAGGCGTTTAGTTGCCTTCTACACCTATAACGAGCGAGCTTTACTCATTTCGACAGCCTGAGCAAACTTTCCTTTGTCTTTTTTCATCCCACATTGGGAGCCAACTGCAAAGGCGTCCAGCCCCTGAGGTTGCAGACTAACCATGTATTAAACCGGGGTGGGCGAAGAGTCTGTAGTCCACTTGATGCATCACCATGGTTGCCGATTAACCCGTGCCATCAAATGTCTTGCCGTTGAAGGGCGATCATTTGTCACTGCGGTGCCCCTAGTAAAAGCAACCGTGTGGATCGAAGTTAGGCCAAGTGTAGGAAGGTCAGATCAGGCGATCGCCTTTGCGCTACTGCTGCGCTTGGCAATGAACCCAGTGTCCTCAGCCAAGGCTCAAGGGCATCAGGGCTTTACCTGGGGTCGCGTTAGACCAAGCCGGACGGTTGCCCGTCCGGCTTGTCTGCAAATCCGGACGTGAACCGTTAAGTTCATCCGCTCCTCAACAACTCACCGTGCCCAAGTTCGTGCTTCTGCGAGCTTTTGGTGAATGCTGCTACGGCTTCCAGGACTAAGACTTTCACCTAGCGAACAAAGCCGAGCTTTGCTCGGCGCACGTGCAAAGAACCCCATATTCATTCAACGGCTCCCAACTGTTTCAACACTGCTTTTTGCTCATCGCTTAAGCCTGTAATTCCCTGGACGTTCATGCCTTCATAGAGCCGATCAGGGCGCAAAATTTTCAGGCATTCACCCGTTTCGATATTCCATAATCGAATCGTTTCATCGAAACTGCCACTGGCGAGGAGCGATCGACCCATCGCATCACACCCAAATGCAACAGAAAAGATGATGCCCGTATGACCTTGTAAAACATTTAAGCATTTCCCAGAGTCAAGATCCCACAGGCGAACGGTATTGTCAGCGCTACCGCTGGCGAGGAGTTGTGGGTGATGGGATGAAGGAGGACTGAGGGCGATCGATCGCACCAGTGCAGTATGTCCTTGCAGGCGTTGCAGACATTGACCTGTGGCAATCTCCCACTGCTTAATGCTGTTGTCACTGCCGATGCCGACTAGCGTTTGTCCGTTGTTACCAAACACCACTTCAAAGCCTAGAAGGTCGTGCTGTTCGAAGACCTGCATACAGGTGCCTGTTTCTACCTGCCATAGTCGCACAATGCCATCTTTGGTGATGCTGGCTAGCCAGCGCCCGTCAGGGCTAAAGGTGACATGCCACACCGGATAGGAATGTCCAGTTAGGGTGTGTAAATGAGCTCCAGTATCGATATCCCAAAGCTTAATGGTCGAGTCATTGCTGGCGCTAACAAGGATACGTCCATCTGGACTGATCGCCGTCCCAAACACACAATTGGTGTGGCAAGGTAGCGTGTTGATGCACTGCTGCGTTTGAACATCCCAGAGTTTAATCAAGCCATCAGAACTGCCACTGGCAAAGGTTTTCCCATCGCTGCTAAACGTCACATCCCAAACCCAATGAGTATGCTCGTTAAAGGTTTTCAGGCAGGTTCCATCCTGGTGGTTCCAGAGTCTGACCAGTAAATCTGTGGCGCTGCCGCTGATCAGATGCTGACCGTCGGGGCTAAAGGCGACAGACCAGACGCGGCTGGTCTGTCCCTGCCAAGTTTTTAAGGCATGTCCGGTGGTCACGTCCCACACTTTCTGTGCACTATCGGCGCTGCCGCTCAATAGGGTTTTACCATCAGGGCTGAAGGCGATCGCTGACACAGATGCCTGGTGCCCCAGCAACGTTCGTATCGGTTGCCCGGTTTGCGAATTCCAAAGACGAATCGTTTGATCCTGTCCAGCGGTCGCCAGCAGCGAACCGTCCGGGCTAAAGGTCACGTACCAAACGTGGTCTGTATGTCCCTGAAAGTAGATGGATTTTCCGGTTGCCAGGTGCCACAGTCTTACGGTTTGATCCCAGCTGGCACTGGCAATGCGCTGACCATCGGGGCTAAAGGCCACGGACGACACAGTACGGTGATGTCCGTCAAACTGGCGCATTTCACAGTACGTTGAAAGATCCCAGAGCCGTACTGTACAATCGTCGCCACCACTGAGCAGCCATTGACTGTCAGGGCTGAAAGCAACAGACTGAATAATGCCAGAGTGACCTTCTAGAAATGCCAAACGAGTTGCCGTTTTGACGTCCCACAGTTCCAAAAAGCCCTCTTCTTGGCCAATTGCCAGTCGTTTGCCATCGGGGCTAAACTTGACTGTCCAACTCATCTTGACGATTTGAAATGGCTGGTGCAACAGTTTCCCTGTCTGTACATCCCAGAGTTTGATCAGGGAGTCGTGAACGCTGCCACTGGCGATCGTTTGACCATCCGGACTGAAGCATAGCCCCCAGGTAAAATCGTTGTGTGCCTGCCAACTCAGCTTCGGTTGCCCGGAGTCCGTATCCCAAACATGAATTCTGCCATCCACATCGGTGCTTGCCATCAAACTGCCATCGGGACTGAAGGCAACATTCACCACACTGCTGAGGGTTTGAGCAAAGACAGACCCCGTAAAATCGCACCCAGCAAAATTAACCTGATGCAGTGAGGTTTCCTGAAGATACGCCTGCCAAATCGGTAGATGGGAAAAATCCCATCCGCTCAGATCGATTTGAAGATAGCGCAGCAAACTCAGTAGATTGGCGGCAGCATAACCTGGGTAAAGCTCAGGAGTGGTTTGCAATTGCCGCAACCGTTGCTGAAGTTGCTGACTGAGAGCAGCGGTGGAACGAAACGAACTGCGTAACTGAGTCGCAATCGGTTCCAGAATCAACCGAATTTGGCTCTCGCGAATGTAGTCACTGGCGCTCGCTTTAGTGAGGGCATAGTAGCTGAGTCGATTGAGAGGCTGTTCACCCTTCAGTTCGGCAACGGCGGTTGCAATCAAGTGTTCTGTCACATATTCCATCACCGCTGGCTGTTGGGTAAAACTGGCAGGGGCGCGTTCGGACTTGCTGGGTTGTTTCCGGGAACCGCCATTTTGCGATAGTTGCTGTTCCAGTGGCGATCGGGTCGTGGTTTCTATAAGCGATCGCCGTCCTAATCCCTCCAGTACCTCCAGCAATTGCGCCTTGGAGACGCTGGGAATGATGTCAGCATGAAGCTGGTTAATCGTTGTCCATTCGCGGTTGATCGCTAACCAATTCATTACTTGCTGTTCCAATGCCGACAGACGTTCCATTTGCCCATCCAGCAATCGACGCAGCCCGTTAAAAACAGCGGTACCCTGCTCTAAAAATTCCGCAATATTGCCGCCAAACAGGTCACGAATGGATGTTGCGACAATCTTCAATGCTAAGGGATTGCCTCGGTAATGTTCGATCAATTTGTCGCGATCGGCGCTGCTTCCCACTAACCCTTTAGTGTCAAGAATGCTCTCACCGTCGGTTGTACTGAGTCCAGTCAGTTGCAGCAATCGCACCGGCAACTCATCTCCTTCCAGCGTCGCCAGCTCTCCGGGTTTTTCTCGACTGGTCAACAGCAAACAACTTTGATGCTCCGTTGCACCGATACGCTGAAACAGTTCCCCATAGACTTCATAACCCAGGCGATAACTTCCAACGGGCTGTCCGCTCTGGAGAATAGACTCTCCATTGTCTAATACCAGCAAGCAGCGATCGTGCTGAAGATATTGAATCAGTCGGGTGATTTGTGTCGAAATGCTTTTCGGTAAGTCAATGTCCTGCTGATGGGAGAGTAGTGGGATTAAGTCTGCGAGCAGATCGGTCAGGGGTGGCGCATTCCGCAGCGATCGCCAAATGACATAAGTAAATTGATCTTGAATTTCCTCGGCAAGCTTTACCGATAAGGCAGTTTTGCCAATGCCACCCATACCCAAAATGCCAATCAAGCGGCAATGGTCTTGCAGAATCCAGTGTTGCAGGGTGTTGAGTTCTGTAGTGCGACCGTAAAATCGCGAAACATCCATGGCTTCACCCCAATCAATGCAGGGAGAAGCGATGAAAGACTCCGCTCTATCCTCACTTACATGTTTTCCAGCTTGTTTGTTCTCCGATGCTGTAGATCCTTCTGCTTGAACCCCCTCAATGTCTTGCTGGCAATGGTACTCCAGGGAAGCCCGAAAGTTGGTCTTGCTCACCACCTCGCCCAACACATCCGAGAGCAACTGCCAGAGTTTAGGACCTGCATAGCGCTTCAAGTAACTGGCAGCATAACTGGCGCTACTGGCAATTTCTTCGTAGGTCTGTCCCTGCCAGGAGCCACTTAAAATCACAACTTCCACAGGACTAAGCCGCCGTTTTACTTTTGCTAAAACAATTTTATTTGCGGCTTCAAGCCCTTGCTCTACATTCATCAGTTGAACATCCAAATGACGAGTAGTTCTACCGGAGCCCTAGCAAATTTTACTAACTTGACTGAGATATTTTACGTGCTGCAATCTTTCCACACAGTTCTTTACCAGGCAACCTATGAACTTCTATCTATTGACGATCCACCCATCGTCTGATAACGGGGTGTCTGATTGGCAAAAGAGACATAGATAGACGTTCATACCCTTCCTATCCCTCATGCGATCGGGTGAAGGGTTTTCAATTGGGGACGAACTAAGGTCTAAACATCAAGGTTCAACAATACATTCGATCATCCTATAACAGCCTTCTACCGCTCCCACGGTATTGAGCGACTGTTCCGGGTGCTCAGGGCGCACAATATCACCCTCTCCAGGATGGAGAACAACGCCACCTGAGCGGACAGCTTGCCCTGAACTGAACTGTTGAACCCACTTAGTAATTCAACCCGCACAAGAAGAAGCATCATGATCTCCGCCGTTCACTCCTCAACAACTCCTGCGATCGCAACTGATTCTATAGAAGAGCAAGACGCTGCCCTCCCTGTAAACAAGCCCACTAGAAGACTGTTTGCACGCTGGGAAATGGTTGACAACAAGCTCGTTTGCAAATGGCTATCGGCTGATTAAGCCTACGGGCAAAATCATTCCTGGTGCAGAGCCGGTCTCCGAGCTTGGCTTTAGCAAAGTCCCTACCCATAATGTTCCAAGGCTGAAGCAGTACGAGTTTTACCATGCTTGAACTCAGACCAACCTGCGAACATTGCAACAAGACGTTGCCACCCAATTCCCTTGAGGCTCACATCTGTAGCTATGAGTGTACATTCTGTGCTGGGTGTGTGGATACCATCCTAAACAACGTTTGTCCAAACTGCGGTGGTGGGTTTGTGCCTCGACCCATCAGACCATCGCAGAATTGGAAAGACGATAACTACCTTGGCAAAGACCGGGCGAGTACCAAAATTAAGCACAAACCTGTTGATTTAGAGAACCATGTACGATTCGCTGCCGAGATCGGGTCGATACCACCTGAAAGGCGATAACTACGCCATCCATTCTGGCTCTACACAAAAGCAAGAGATGTATCCCTGACTTCAGCATTACTTTTGTAGTAAGGAGAAATATCATGACAACGCTACTGAATAAGACGATTGAGCAGTTGAAGACCAGTGTAAAGGGACATGTGGTGCTTCCTGATGATCCGAGGTATGACGAAGTGCGCGAAATCTGGAATGCGATGATCGATCGCAAACCTGCTGTAATTGTGCAGTGTGCAGAAGCTGATGACGTTGCCCAGGCGATCGCATTTGCGCGAGAAAATAAGCTCGAACTATCCATCCGGGGCGCTGGACACAACATTGCGGGCAATGCAGTATGTGATAACGGCGTGATGATTGATCTTTCAACCATGACGAATGTTCGCATTGATGCTCAGAAGCGGCGTGCGTATGTCGAACCCGGTGCAACACTGGCTGATTTTGATCAAGCGGCACAGGTACATGGGTTAGCGACTCCAGTGGGAATTAATTCAACGACGGGTATCGCAGGTCTGACCCTAGGCGGCGGTTTCGGTTGGTTGACGCGCAAGTACGGCCTGACGATCGACAATCTGGTTTCTGCGGCAGTGATCACAGCGGATGGGAATAAGTTCCGAACCGGCGAAACCGAAAACGCTGACCTGTTCTGGGCGCTTCGCGGGGGCGGCGGTAACTTTGGTGTCGTGACTGAGTTTGAATTCGCGCTGCATCCTGTGGGTCCTGAAGTATTGGCTGGGTTGCTCGTTTTTCCCTTGAGTCAAGCTAACCAGGTGTTGACCCAGTATCGGAAATTTGCTGAATCAGCTCCCGAAGAACTCAATGTGTGGGTGGTGCTTCGCAAAGCTCCGCCGCTGCCTTTTCTGCCTGAGACTGTGCATGGCAAAGAGGTAATCGTGCTGGCTGTCTTTTATATCGGCGATCTTGCAGAGGGTGAGAGACTGATCGAACCGCTACGTAGTTTTGGCGATGCCTATGGCGAACACATCGGTACTCAGCCCTACGTACAATGGCAGCAAGCCTTTGACCCTTTGCTGACACGCGGCGCAAGGAACTACTGGAAATCTCATAATTTTATAGAGTTACATGATGGAGCACTGGCTGCGATCGTGGAATTCGCAGGCAAGCTGCCCTCGCCACAGTGTGAAATCTTCATCGGATGCATTGCAGGGGCATCCAACCGCGTCTCAGCAGAGGCTACGGCCTATTATCACCGGGATGCGAAGTTTGTGCTAAACGTGCATGGACGATGGGATGATGCAGAGCAAGATGAAATGGGCATTGCCTGGGCACGCGAGTTTTTCCAAGCTTCTGCCCCTTATGCATCCGCTGGTGCTTATGTGAACTTCATGACCGAGGAGGAGGGCGATCGGGTCACAGCAGCTTACGGCTCTAACTACGATCGCTTGGTACAGATCAAGCAGTGGTATGATCCTAAGAACATTTTCCATCTCAATCAGAACATCAGACCGTAGGCTAGCTTTGCTTTAATGGGTCTTTGCTAGGCACAACAATACCCATGAATCGCCGCCGCCGACCGATCGGTTGTGAAGGGGGATTGGGAAGCAACGGCACAGGCAAGCTTCATACAAACTTTAAGGAAGGAGTGAGCCAGTTACGTGA
>JACMKO010000033.1 GCA_014380065.1 Leptolyngbya sp. ES-bin-22
ATCGGGGGAACCACCCCAAGCGCTAAAAGGTGAACCGGGTGGCGATTTTTTGATCACACCAGACAGTAACTCGTTGGCGATCGCGCAGGGTCAAGGCTTGGCGATTTTGCCGTTGCAGCCTAACGCCAAACCGCTAGACTTTCTGCCTAAATTTGGCATGGTGCTGAGCTTTGCCAGAGATGGCTCACTGGCAACAATGGTGAAATTTAATACTGACAACACGCGATCGCTCTTTTTGGTTGGCAATCAAGGCACTCAAAAAGAATTGCTTCGCACGACAGGCTCGATTCTGAGCGCTCGCTTTGACCCCACTAAACAAACGCTTTACTGCTTGCTCACCGAACTCTTAACGGGAGCAGATATCTACCGCGAACAACCCTATCTGGCTGCGATCGATCTTAAAACCGCCAAACTCCGCCCACTCGTCATACTGCCCGATCAACAAGACGTTCAGATGAGCCTGTCGCCCGATGGGCTAGCGCTTTTGTTTGATCAAACGATAGAAGCTGAACAATCGCGTGCGGCAGGCGGGCAATTGCGCAATAGTACGGGAAAGGCGATCGCGGATAGCCGTCTTTGGCTACTGCCGCTTGATCCAGGCAATCCAACTGCCAAACTTCAGCCTGAATCATTACCTTTACCAGGACTCCGCCCCCTTTGGTTGCCTTAGCTTATTGCCATTGATGGCTCTCGACTATCTCATCAAATCGCTTTACGCTGTATCAAGCCTGAATCTGCGTCAACCCTAAGCACCAGACAGCATGGTCATGAGTATCTCTGCCTGACGGCGATCGTCATTCTGCTCAAAAGGTCAATATGCAAGTACAGGATCTGCTAGAGCGATACCAGAAAGGCGAGCGGGACTTCTCCAATGTTGACCTGAGTGGAGCCAGCCTGAGCGGCGTTAACCTGCGAGACGCTAACCTGACTGGTGCTAATTTGACAGGTGCCAATTTGAGCTGGGTATTTTTGAGCCGCGCCAACCTTACAGCAGCTTGCCTACGACGAGCAGACCTGCGTAGCGCTTCACTTAATAGTGCCATCATCAACCAAGCCATACTCAGTGGTGCCAACCTTGGCAAAGCAGACCTGCGGTTAGCACAGCTTCAAAGTGCTGACCTTAACTGGGCAATACTTCAAGACGCTGACCTGAGTAGCGCCAACCTCCAGGAAGCAAAATTAGATCAAGTTAATCTGGAACGGGCAAAGCTTGGCAGCAGTTGCCTCACTGGTGCTGAACTGATGGAAGCGAATTTGCGCCGTGCCAATTTGGTGGGTGCCAACCTCGATCGCGCCAATTTGAGAGAAGCACATCTTGAAGGGGCGAACCTGCGAGAAGCCTCTCTCATCGGCGCGAACTTAATTGAGGCGAATCTGAGCGGCGTTTACTTACGTCAAGCAAATCTCACGGGGGCAGACCTCCACCGCGTCGTTTTGACCGGGGCAGATTTGAGTGAAGCGATTCTGAACAACGCCGATTTGAGTCGAGCCAATTTAGCCGGAGCCTACCTGCTGAAAGCTAGTCTCAGCAAGGCTCATTTGTTACGGGCAAATCTTGAGGATGTTTACCTGCTCAGAGCCGATCTCAAGGCAGCTAACCTGCGTGGTGCCTCGTTACAGCGAGCCGACCTCAGCGGTGCTTATCTAAGCGATACGTCTTTGAACGAAGCTGATCTCAGCGATGCGTACCTGCTTGAAAGTCACCTGATCCGCACAAACCTGGATGGGGCGCAGATGACAGGTTGCTGCATCGCCAATTGGCATCTTGAAGACACCGATTTCTCTAAAGTCAACTGCCGCTATGTGTTTACCCAATTCAATTACACCACCAAAAGCCCGACCGATCGCTATCCAGTGGGGCGTGACTTGGAGACAGGAGAACTAGGGCGACAATACCAGGAAGACACTTCAGTGATGGAAGTCCACCTCACAGAAGCGCCGAATTGGGAGGCATTCGCGTTCACGTTGGCGCAGATTGATCGCGAAGGAAACGGCTTGGGTCTAACCGTTAAGTCCTACGAAGCCGCAGATGACCATTATCTGGTACGGCTGAAGGCAACCCGTTTAGTGAATGCAAAGCTTCTATCGCGGCGGATCTTTCAGCTTTATCCAGAGGTTTTGCAGCGGCTATTAACGCACCGCACAGAAATTACTAATCTGCTGACCGCACCCCATGTCGGTGCCAATCTGGCGCTGGAAACGCCTCCCCAACCGTCTCAAGAGCCAAAGCTTTTACCGTCACCCGATCGCCGCATCCGGCTGTATCAAGAAGTGGTGCGGCAGATTCAGCAGATGATGATGTCCCAAGCGCCCGAACAGTTTGTGCAAAGCGTGCAGCAGTTGCTTCACTATTTGAGTCGGCAGGGCATCACCACTGAGGAGATTCAAACAAAAGTTATCAGTCAGGTCATAACTCAACGCGCCAAGCAAGACCAAGGTTTCCGTGCCCATATGCAGCGCTGGGAAAAAACCGCCCCTGAAGCGGCGCGCTTGTCTACGGTGGGACAGGCTATGAGGCTGGCGATCGCCTTGATGTGGGCTGAAACGAAAAAAATGTAGGGAGAGGCGTGAGGCGTTAACGTTGCTGCTAACAGCGAAGCAAGAAGCAAAATCAACGCAAAACTTTTCTTACACTTCACGACTCTCACCGCTTTGCCAACTCAAAACTCAAAACTTCACTCCCCATGACGCTCAATCGGCTCAATCTCTCGAATGACACGCTCTTTGCTGGCGGTGAGATGTGCTTGGATGGCTTGCACGGCAGCGCTAGAGTCGCGATCGCTCACTGCTTTGTAAAGGCGACGATGCTCGGTGCAAATTTCAAGGACGCGAGGATTGTGCTGCATGGTACGGAGCCGCAGCAGCAGCATTTTGTCAAACACTTGATCCAGAAGCGCTACTAACCAGGGATTGCTTGAGCTTTCAGCCAGTAGGCGATGGAACTGGTAGTCCATATGCAGCAGTTGGTAATTCGTCAACTGATGGGTTTCCTGTGCTGTTAACTTTTCTGCTTGCTGGATTGCGAGGTCAATCTGCTCCAGTTGAGCCGCTGTCGCATGGCTGCAAGCGGCTGCAACCGAAACCTGTTCTAAAGCAAGACGACAATCGTAAAGATAGCCTGCATCCGCGATGGAAAGCTTCGCGACGCGCAAGGCACCATTGTCATCGGCTGCAATCAGGTTCTCTCGCTGTAGCTGCCGAATCGCTTCGCGTATGGGTGTACGACTTACGTGAAGGATAGTCGCAAGCTGAGTTTCGACCAGACGATCGCCAGCCGCCAGTTCACCTGACAAGATTGCTGTTCGCAAGGTTTGATACGTTTGTTCGTGCAGCGATTGAGCACGTTGCAGTGGACGAGGTGAGAGAGTCAAAGCGAATGGAGGTGCCAAAAGCGATACTCCTTGAGTGTCGGAGAGAGAGGCAAGATAAGCAAGCGCAGGCATTGCGATCGCTGTTGACCCATGAGAGCGTCACGTGAGCACCTAATGACATGATTCCCGCCGTACACTGCATGTCGTCAACCGTGTACGGCATACATGTTTTCTTCAAACAATGCGTTCAGGCATAGGAGGGTAGTTAGCACCAACACTGTCATTTCTTTAAGGTCATTTCTTCAAGGTCATTTCTTCATCTGTGTATCGGTGTTTTATTGAGTTTAATCCAGCCTTACGAGGATCACAAAGGCTGAATCTGGTGGGGTTGGCGTTAAGGGCTTTGGGTACTTACCCCACTAGCCCCGATCGCAGCGCTCTGACTGCTGCCTGAGTGCGATCGTCGGCACATAGTTTGTTGAGAATATTGCGGACGTGAGTTTTAACCGTGCCAACAGTGATGTAGAGCTTTTCAGCAATTGCGGCATTACTGCACCCATCGACAATCAATTGCAGCACCTCAAGTTCGCGCTCTGTGAGGGGATACGCCTCAATAATCTGGTTGTATTCTGGTTCAGTAGCATTAATGGCAACCGTTTTAGAACCTGAATCTTCGTCATTGGGCGCACCTTGACGTGCTTGATGCAGAACCACACGAGCGATCGCGGGATCAATCCAGGAGTTGCCGCTATTAGTTACTCGTAGCGCTTCGGCGAGATTGTCCAGGCTCACGTCTTTCATACAGTAAGAATCTGCGCCAGCCGCAAACGCAGCCAGCACAATATCGTCGTTATCTTGCAGAGTCAAAATCAGGACTTTTGTTGCGGTCGCTGTCGAATCCTCTGATTCTGCTTGCGTTTGCCTAAAGCGACGGGTGAGTTCAATGCCATCCATATCGGGCAAGCCAATATCGACGATCGCAATATCCGGTTTAGCAGTGGCTAGAAGCTTCAGCCCATCTGTCGCATTAGCAGCTTCACCGATTACATTGAACCCACGCTGCTGTAGTGCTGTACGCATCCCGACTCTCGTGAGATCGTGATCTTCAATGAGGGTGATCCGAATGTCTTCCATACTTCAGTATCCTCAGTTCCAAAAGAATAGCGGGTGAGAGAGTGATCATACTCTCAAATGGTCGATGGTGCAGAGGCGCTCACAGCGACTCGCTGCCAGTGTAGATGAGAGTTGCCTTTAGCGTCATTGTATAGAGTCTTCTCTACAGAATGATGAGCCTACAAAGGTTGAATTGTTAGCTAGACAGAGTGGCGGCGGCAGCAGCGAATTCCTAGACAGCGGTCACTTCATGCGGTCAGCAGTAACGCTAAGGAAAACATTCTACAGCCCAAAAGGAGTTTAGCTGTGAGAGTTTTGACACGCCTTTGGACGATCGCGAAACGATGCGGACACTTATGATCGCAGCTTGCCCAAACTAATCTCACCCACTGTCAGCTTTTCAGCTCATAAAGACCTGAAATCAAGCCTTGCAGGAGATGTGTATAAAGGACATCTATCCAAGGAGGTAACCACTCGTAAGGCGTGATGAAATCGACCTGCTAACCGCGATCGACCCTTTTCGTGCGGCAATAAAAAAAGCGTTTGGCGCGTTCCAAGTCTAGTGCGACCCCTGCTATTCCTTAAAGATAGCCTTCAACCTGCCGCTAGATTGAGGACATGCTAGATACATTCCTTAATCATGAACGTATGGGTAAGTATAAATCAGGCACGTGTTGCGCTCAGAGCATATGCCTGTAAGTGGAGGGCTAGCGGCTGGGAGCTAAAGGGATCGCTACGGCGACTGATGCCCAGTCTTCGGTCATTGGCTACGTGTTATGGAAGAAACTCTAACTCTAAGAATTCTGCTGGTCAGTAGTGATGTAGTTGCCCCTTTGGCGGTGCGTCGATCGCTCAGCAATGCCAGCAGCATGGCAGATGTGGTAGTGACGGCAACCTGGGAAGATGCGATCGAGATTCTGCAACAACAGCCGCAGCAACAGCCAATAGACTGTATCTTGCTTGACGATCGTTTGCCCGTCAGCGACGGTTTACAGCTAGTCAAACAAACAAAGCAGTTGAACATCACTGTACCGCTCATTGTGCTTGCAGAACAAAATGATGAGCAACGCGCGATGGAGTTGATGGAGGCAGGTGCCGCTGACTACCTTGTGAAGAGCGACTTAGCATCCGGATCGTTTGTGCGTCGCCTTTTTAGTGCCGTACGCGTATATCAGGCAGAGCTACGGGCAGCAGACGCAACGGCACGGTGGCACGAAAGTGAAGAGCGTTATCGCTTGGTGCTAGAAGGCTCACATGATGGTATTTGGGACTGGTACATTTGCGAGAATGAGGTTTTTTGTAACGATCGCCTCTTAGAGATTGTTGGGATCGCGCGCGCAGGGGCAGGCACTGCGTATGAAACGTTTTATCAGTTGATTCATCCCGATGATCAGCCACGTATCTTAGAGTCCATTACAGCTCATTTGAAGCAGGGTACAGCGTTTGACGTAGAGCTACGGTTGCGCCACGCTTCAGGAGCCTATCGCTACTGCATTGCACAAGGTAAAGCCCAACGCGATGAGCGCCACACGCTGTTTCGGATGTCGGGCATTGTGAGCGACATTACAGCGCGTAAACAGGCAGAAGATGAAGTCGTCAAGCTGAATCGTGACTTGGAGCGGCGAGTGGTAGAACTACAAACCCTCTTCGACGTGATTCCGATCGGCATTGCCATTACCGACGATCCAGACTGTCAGACGCTGCGTGTGAACCCAACCTATGCTCGGATGTTGGGCATTACCTCTGCCACCAACGCGTCGTTTACAGTCCGTACCAGTGAGCAGCAGCCCCACTCTCACCTTCAGCACGGTCAAGCGGTAACGCCACAAGCCTTCCCGATGCAGACTACTGCCGTCTCTGGGCGATCGGTGCTGGATGCTGAGTTTGATATTTTACGCACTGATGGCACACTCATCAACGCCATTGGCTACTCAACACCCTTGTTTGATGAACAAAACCAGTTAAGAGGCTGTGTCGGTGCCTTTGTAGACATCACTTCACTTAAGCAGGCAGAAGCAACGCAGCGCTTTTTGGCAGACGCTAGTTCTGTGCTAGCAGCATCGCTTGATTACCAGACGGTTCTGAACAACATTGCTCAACTTGCGGTGCCCACGTTGGCAGATTGCTGCTTTTTTGATATCTTAACCAGCCAAAATACGTTTCAGCTTCTCACCTGGCAGCATGTCGATCCTGCCAAGCAGGGCTGGTTTAAGCGGGCACAGCAGCACATTCCAACCCTGGCTCAGGAGAGCCATCCGGTTGTGCAATGCCTCACGACGGGGCAGACGGTTTTCTTGCCTGAGGTGACGGATACCTGGATTGAGTCCATTGCCGCCAATGCCGAGCATCTCCAGTTTTTGCGCGATCTAGATATTGGCTCCTTGATGACGCTTCCCCTCATTGTCCACGATCGCAAGCTAGGTGCGCTGACGCTATACCGTTCTCGATCGTCCAAGCGTAGTTACACCATCCCTGATCAGCAACTGGCAACCGATCTGGCACAGCGCGCGATCATGGCGATCGACAACGCCCAGCTCTACCGTTCCACCCAGAACACAGAGCGAGACTTGCGGCAGGCGCTCATCATTCTGGGGCAGCATCAGCAGCAACTACGCACCCTCCAACGGCTCACCGATCTGCTGAATCAACGCTTGACTAATCTGCCCGAACTTTTGCAGGTAATGGTCAATGCCATTTGTGACGTGATCCCCAACGCCGAGTTTGGTTTGATTGTGCTGCAAAATCCTTACACTGCCATGTTGGAACTGACGGCAGCTACGGGCATCGGGATCGATCGGTTCCAGCTTGAAGAAGACTTTGCGCCGGGTGAAGGCTTGCTGGGCGAGTTTTTTTTGACGGGCGGTTCGCGGCTGCTTCAGGAGCCAAACGTGAATGTGGGCGACGCTACAAGCGGTGCCGAAAGAAACGAATGGATCAATGACTTGAGAAGAAGCTGGGATGCGCTGGCGAATGGGGAGCACTGGAGCTATGAAGACCTTGAGCCGACTCAAACGCCTGTCTCCGATCGCCTCGCTTCAGACCCCACCGTCTCTCTACCGCCCTCTCTTTGTGTCGTCGCGATCGAGTCTGCCCAAGCAGGGCGGCTAGGCGTACTGGCGATCGGCAACTGGACAGATCCCGCTGCGTTCAATGACGATAACCTGCAACTGCTAGATGCCTTTGGGGAGCAAGCCGCGATCGCCCTGACGAACGCCCAGCTCATTAACACTCTGGAAGAGCGGGAAGAACGCCTAGAAGTGCAAAACCGCGTTCTTGGCGAACAGAATCGAGAACTAGAAGCACAGCGTCAGCAAATTCACGTCCAAAACCTGCGACTTCAGGAAGCGGCTAAGCTCAAATCGCAGTTTATGGCGACCATGTCGCACGAACTGCGAACCCCCATGAATGCGGTGATTGGCTTTTCTCAACTACTGCTGCGGCAACAGCTTACGCCACCACAGCGAGATATGATCGATCGCATCCTCAGCAACGGCAGGAATTTGCTCGCGCTGATTAACGACATTCTGGATCTATCCAAAATTGAGGCAGGGAGATTAGACCTGGCGCTCGAAACCATCAGCCTGCAACAGCTCGTAACTTTGACGGTCGAAGAGTTGCGATCGCTAGTTGACCAAAAACAACTGACGCTCGACGCACAGGTAACTCTCAAAAATCCTCTGATTGTGAACGATCGCACGCGCTTACGGCAAGTGTTAGTCAACTTGCTTTCCAATGCGATTAAATTTACCGAAACGGGCGGCGTGTGCGTAGAAGTGACCGAGGTCGAACCAGACACGATCGACATCATCGTCAGGGATACAGGTGTGGGTATTGCAGAAGCGCATCTGGGCTACATTTTTGACGCGTTTTACCAGCTCGACCAAACGCTCGCCAAGAAATTTCCCGGTACAGGCTTGGGGTTAGCCATCACCGACCTCATCGTCCGCAAGATGAACGGCACCATTACTGTTGCAAGCGAACTCGGCGTGGGTTCAACCTTCCGAGTCACCTTGCCGCGAACTGTGGATGGCGGCGGCAATAGTGTGAGTGATTAGCGGTCAGCCGATCCTTCGGGAAGCCAGCTAGAGCGATCGGCGTTTGACGTTGCGCGAATGCCCAAGACTCATTCCGCCTCTAAAGTTTCTGGTGGCAACCCCAACCACTCGCGGATTTCAGGATCGTATTTAGCCGTCTCCCAGCCTTGAGCAGATTGGAGGTTTGTTCGTGCGTTCTCTTTGGCTTCGACGAGTGCGGTATCAGTGAGCCAGGAATACCAAAAGCTTGCTCCTCGAAGATCCGCTTCCCAGAGGGCTGCCTTTTGGAGATTCGCTTCCACAAGGTTTGCCTGCTGAAAATTCGCTTCCACAAGGACTGCCTCCTGAAGATTTGCGCCCTTAAAA
>JACMKO010000365.1 GCA_014380065.1 Leptolyngbya sp. ES-bin-22
AAATTGCACTCACGAATAGAGTATGGCGCTTAAAGATTTATTAGAAAAAGTTATTCTTGAGTATCCAGAAGTTAGCAGATATAGCTTTAAAGGACACCCATTTGCCAACTACTTTAGAAACACTATCCCAAAATCTATAGAGTCATCTTTAGTCCTCCCTGACGTATACAGAATTAAAGCTTCGGCAGGTAATGGTGCTTGGGCTAAAGTCCCTTGGATTGCAATATTCAATAAATTAGTTACTGAAACTGTAACTTCAGGATTTTACTGTGTTTACTTGTTCCGCGTAGATTGCTCGGGCGTTTATCTTTCCTTAAATCAGGGTATTGCAGATAAGCGCGATGAGTACGGACTTGGCTTGTCCAGGGATATGGTAAGAAAGCAAGCAAGATTTTTTAGAGATACTCTTGGAGAAGAAGCGATTAAAGACTTTTCTGATCCTCTAGACTTGAAGCTAGATTTTATTCCTAAAGAAACAACTACTAGAAGATTAGGGTTAGCTTACGAGGCAGGTAATATTGCATCCAAACTTTACAATAGGAATGCAATGCCCGATGATGCAGCACTAGCTAACGATCTCGAAAAACTTCTCAAAATTTATTTTACCCTTTTTGAGAAAGTTTCTTTAGAGAAGAATATTCAGATCTCTGGCGAAAAAGAGGATGAATGGTTTGAGGATTTAACAAAATATAGAATACATAGGGTTACTGAAAGAAACCAAAGTTTATCTAAAAGAGTCAAGCAGTTACAAGGATATATTTGTAAAGCTTGTGATTTTGACTTTGAAGAGCGATACGGGAAAATAGGTAAGGAATTTATTGAGGCGCATCATACTGTTCCAATATCAAGTTTAAATAAGGTCAAGATTCAATTAGATCCAATGCAAGATTTTACGGTTCTTTGCTCCAACTGTCATCGCATGATCCACCGGACAAAGCCAACTCCCACCTTGGAGGAATTCAAGAAAATATTGAAAATGTAAAGTGCTAAATATTAGTTGTAGAATGCGTTAGCGACTGCGTAACGCATGATTTTAGTGTGTTGAGTTGTTGAAGAACACCAAGAGCAGTTGCTAACAGGCTGGCATGACTTCTTTAACGATTGAACCGTCTGGAATACCGACAATTCAGCAAGTGATAGTGACAGATGACACCCTTTCTGCGGACTTATCTGATGGACGCACGATCGCTGTTCCATTAGCGTGGTATCTTCGCCTGCTGCAAGGCTCGATCGAAGAACGCAACGATTGGCGCTTGGTTGGTAGCGGTAACGGCATCCATTGGAATCAGCTTGACGAAGATATCAGCATCAAGAATCTCATCCTTGGGCAACCATCAGGAGAGAGCCAAAAATCGTTTCAGCAGTGGTTAAGTAGTCGAGTGACGACCGTGCGATCGAGCAACGTTATTCAAACGCCGATTTCCCAGCGAAGCGTGCTGATTTGCCTAGTTGCCGCTCAATTCTCAACAGTTGGTTGAACTTGGCGACGCGCTCACCGCGACAGCCAGAACCCGTTTTGATTTGTCCAGCACTGGTGGCAACAGCGAGATCGGCGATCGTCGTATCTTCTGATTCACCAGAGCGATGGGAGACGAAGTATTTGTAGTTGTTTTTGCTTGCCAGCTCGATCGTGTCCAGGGTTTCAGTCAGCGTCCCAATCTGATTCACTTTAATCAAGACAGAGTTTGCTACGCCTGCTTCGATGCCTTCTGCGAGAATTTTGGTGTTGGTGCAGAAGAGGTCATCACCCACAAGTTCTACAGTGTCGCCGATCGTCTCAGTCAGTAGTTTCCAACCCTGCCAGTCGTTTTCACCCATGCCGTCTTCCAGCGAGACGATCGGGTATTGCCGTGCCCAGGATGCCCACAGGTCAACCATCTCTTCCGAGGTTTTGGTGGATTTGTCTGATTTGAAGAAGACATATTTGCCGTCTTCCCACATTTCGCTGGTAGCAGGGTCAAGACAGATGGAAATATCGTCACCGGGCTTGTAGCCTGCTTTTTCAATGGCTTCCAAAATGACTTCAACCGCTTCGACGTTGGATTTCAAGTTTGGTGCAAACCCACCTTCATCACCTACGCCTGTGCTCAAGCCTTTTTTGTTCAAAATTGACTTGAGCGCATGGAAGGTTTCCATCCCCATCCGAATGGCTTCAGTAAAGGACGGTGCATTGTGGGGCGCAATCATGAATTCCTGGAAATCCACTGTGTTGTCGGCATGTCCACCACCGTTGATAACGTTCATACAGGGGACGGGCAGCAGCGACGCATTAATGCCGCCCAGGTAGCGATAGAGCGGCAACTGCTGGTAGTTTGCAGCGGCTCTGGCAACGGCTAGAGAGATAGCAAGAATGGCATTGGCACCCATGGTTGCTTTGTTCGGTGTGCCGTCTAGCTCAATCATGGCAAAGTCGATCGCGCGTTGATCGGTGACAATCATGCCAACTAATTCAGGAGCCAGCTTAGCATTAGCGTTCTCAACGGCTTGCAGCACGCCTTTCCCACCGTAGCGCTTGGGGTCGCCGTCACGTAGTTCGACCGCTTCTTTTTCACCTGTGGATGCACCAGAGGGCACGATCGCCGATCCTTCTGTGCCATCTTCCAGCACCACTCGCGCTTCAACGGTAGGATTGCCGCGTGAGTCCAGCACTTCGCTTGCAATAATTTCTTCGATGTACATACTAACGACTCCTTGCGAGTGGGTTGAAAAGAGGGAAGGGCAATGCGGGTTACCAGCATTATGTTTTGCCTAGACATCGTACAGTACGATGTCCATTTCTAGGAGTACTACAGGCAACAGAAGGGGAAGGGAGGTGGGCAGAAGGCAAAAGGCAAAGGGCAGGAAGCCTGACGCAGAAACGATGTTTTAGATGAGTGCGCTCTCACTGGATGCGGCAGGCTTTGCCCAGCGCCTTCGCGAACCTTGGCACCTTGAAAAGCGTCTCCATTGGGTCAAAGATGTGGTGCTCAAGGAAGACCAAGCACACTTATGCGATGGTCATGCGCTTACCAATTTCGCGATTGTGCGGACGATCGCGCTTAATTTATTGCGGCAGCATGGCTTTGACTCCATTACTCAGGGTTTGCGCCGCATGGCTCACAACATCCCCGGTCTCTTTTCCTACTTTCAATAGATCAGCCCTGCCCACAAATGGGGGCTAAGGGGGGGTGTTTCGACAGTTTTTGCGTAAGTCCTAGCTATGATAAAAAAGCTCAGACGCTAGTAGGTATGGATCCGTGGAGTTTAACTAAAGCCACACTATTTAGACTCTAAAGCATTTTTTCGAGAAATTGCTTGGCACGATCGCACTGTGGATTCGTGAAAAACGTATCGGGTTCTGCGTCTTCGGCTAAACAGCCTTCATTGAGAAACCAGATGCGATCGGCAACTTCACGCGCAAAGCCCATTTCGTGGGTGACGATCGCCATCGTCATGCCTGTTTTTGCCAGCCCTTTCATGACCTCTAGCACTTCTTGCACCATTTCGGGGTCAAGGGCAGACGTAGGTTCATCAAATAGAATCACGTCGGGTTTCATTGCCAGGGCACGGGCGATCGCCACCCGTTGCTTTTGCCCACCCGACAGTTTAGACGGATACGCATCCGCCTTTTCTTTCAGCCCTACTTTGTCCAACAGTTCCATACCCAGTTGTTTGGCTTCGTCAGAGGACAACTTTGAGACTTTGATCGGCGCATAGGTCACGTTTTTCAGTACGGTCATGTGGGGAAACAGGTTGAACTGCTGAAACACCATGCCTAAATGTTGACGCACATTAGAAATGTTAGTTTTGGGCGCTGTAATATCTTCGCCCTTAAAGTAAATATGTCCCTGCGTGGGTGTTTCCAACAGGTTCATGCAGCGCAGCAGCGTCGATTTGCCGCAGCCAGAGGGACCAATCACCGCCACCACTTCACCTTGGCGGATTTCGGTGGAAATATCTTTCAGTACATCCAGCTTGCCAAAAGACTTAAACAGCCCTTCAGTTTTAATGATGGTTTCACTCACGGCTTTAAACTCCTGATCTAATTGCCTTAAGAATACTGCCTGCTACGAGGATGGCGCATCGATCGCACGGATTACTGCGTCATTCGCTACGTCTTAGCCGTGTTTCGAGTATGCTGGCGGCGTAAGTCAGCCCCATGACTAAAACGTAGTAAATCAAGCCAGCAAACAGCAGCGGCTCGAAGTAAATGTACTTGTTGGCACCGACAATTTGTGCAGCGCGAAGAATTTCCACAACGCCAATGGTGGAAACCAGTGAGGAATCTTTCAGCAAACTGATGGTTTCGTTCACCAGCGCAGGCAGAATGTTTTTCAACGCTTGCGGCATAATCACATCCAACATCAACAGCCAGTAGGGGACTCCCAACGACAGCGAGGCTTCTGCTTGTCCTTTATCCACTGCTTGAATGCCTGCACGAATGGTTTCAGACATATACGCGCCAGAGTTAAGGGTAAACGTCAGCACACCTGCCTGATAGGGTGTAATGTTGTAGCCCGTCAACTGTGGTGTAGCGAAGTAGACCAGCGACAACTGCAACAGCAGCGGTGTACCCCGAAAAATAGTGGTGTAGAAAAACGAAAACCATTGGAGCGGCTTCACGCCCGAAATTTTGCAGAGGGAGAGCGCGGAAGCCCACACTAGCCCCAGCAACACAGACGAAATGGTGAAAATGAGGGTGACAGGGATGCCTGCCAGAATAAAGGGAATATCGGGTGCGATGCGTCTAAAATCGAGATCGAAACCGCCTTTGCTGGCAGGGGCATCAGTGAGGGGCGGCGCTGGTACCTGGGCGACGATCGCAGTCTGTTGCTCGCTAGTTGCACGCTGTTCGATCGCCGTTGCAGCACTTTGCGCGATCGAGGGTAGCGGTTGTGCGACCAAATGAGCTGCAAGAAGAATCACCAGGAAGGTCTGGAGGGCAACGATCGCCCAGCGCGATCGAAAGACCACAGGCACTCTCACAGCACGTTTATTGAAGCGTAAAAACATAAATGCCTTTTAATGCAGCGGACAACAGGGCAGGCAACACAAACGAGCTTGTAGGGACGTTACCTGTAACGTCCCTACAGATGGAACGAATCACTTTTGCAAAAACGGTTATGGATTAGGGCGCTTTGCTGGGAGAGGGTGACATGGAACCAGATGGCGATGGGGAAGGCGATGGCGGGGCACTGGTGGCAAACCACTTTGCTGCGAGGGTTTTGATTTCGCCGCTTGCCTTCATTTTTTCCAACACTTTGTTGAAATCGGCGACGAGCGGTGATCCTTTAGGAAACGCAACGGCAGAGCCAGAGGGACCTTCGGATGGAATGACGTTGAAGACTAGATCGGTGCTGGCATCAGTAAAGCCTTTAGCAACGGTATCTTCGACAATCGCTGCATCAATTCGTTTCGCTTTAATTTCTTGAATGAGGTCAGGCACTTTGTTAAGCTGTTTGACCTTCATCCCAGGCACTTTTTCGGCAATTTTCTTCGCGTCGCCTTCTTGAATAGAGCCTAGCTGCACGCCGACCGTTTTGCCTGCCAGATCTTTCGTGGTCTTCAGGTTGCTAGATTTGGGCGCGATAATGGTGTTCTTGGCTTCGTAATAAATGGTGGAAAAATCCACGTTCTTCTGACGTTCGGGCGTAGGGGTCATCCCCGCAATCACAAAATCCGCTCGTTTCGCTTGCAGCGCTGGTATCAAGCCATTAAAGTCTGATTCATTAATCTTCAGCTCGTACCCTAAGTCACTCGCAATTTTGTTGGCAATATCGATGTCAAAGCCCACAATCTTCCGCTCCCCGCTGCCAGTATCGTAATACTCGTAGGGCGGATATTCGGGGGATGTGATCATGGTCAGCACTTTTTTACCGCTGCTGGAGGTCGCGTTTTGTCCTGGTTGGGGTGGTTCGCAGCTTGCCAGTGCAGTGATAGCCACGATCGTGGTTAAAGAGAGTGTTAAAAGCGATCGACGTTTCATCAAACTTAGTTCCTTATCAATGGGGCGTTGAAGGGTAGACAGCCTGTCAATCTATCAGGCAAATTTCACACGATCGATGACGCTTGCAAAGCTCCTGGCATAATTCTTAGCGTCATTGATCAATCTGTATAGACACTCAAGGAGGAATGCAGCTAGAGCAAGGCTCACTAAAGCACATTGTCTAAAACACAAAGGTTGTACGAATGACACCCACAACAGCATCAGGGTTGCGATCGTCGTGGTTGGGAGCCGTGAGCCAGATGACACCGGGCGTAATCGAGATGTTGTCCGTCAACTGGTAACGGTAAAACACTTCAATGTGGTAGCCCGTACTGCGATCTTCACGCTGTCCCGCAGGTAGCCCGATCGCGCTAGCAACCGCTGCATTGCTGGTGCCCGTGAGCCGTGGCTGCATCCCAAACACAATGCCACCCAGATTGCCTTTTTTACCCAAATCGGGAAAGGCAAGATCGATCGAAAAGTTCCAGATATCGGCATCGCCTCTAGTCCCTCCGCCCAGTGTCCTTGCTTGCGTCAACCCAACCCAACCACCCAGTTCAAACCAACTGGTAATGCGGTAATCCATCTGCACGCTGTAGCCGTTACCCACGACTGGACCCGCTCCCAGTATTTTGGCGGCATTACTGCCAGCCAGCGTATCAACCCCAAACTGTGGCGAGTAGGAGTTGATGTAAAAGAAGCCCAGCTTAAAGGTGCCGGAGTAAAAGATGAGGTGTGCGAAGGCACTATAGCCGCCATTGAACACTCCTAGCTGCGGATTATTAGGGCTATCACCTTCAGCTTGATAGCCAAAGTCAAACTGGAAATTGGGGCTAATCGCATAATTGACAGCAACACCTGCCTGGTTGCCGATCGGGAACCAAACGGGGTCAATTTGGGCAAAGTTAGACGGCGAACCTGTTGCCTGATCGTTAAACGGCGTAATGGGGTCAGTCACGATCGACGGGTCGATCGTGTTGGCATCCAGGAACACGGTCAGCTTCTCGCCGATCGGAAAGCGATACTGAAGGCGATTCAGCGTGACGTTGCTGTTTGAACCAGTGCTAGTTGCCAGGAAGCGCGTTTCATCAGATAAGTCGCTGGTGGCTCTGCCTACAGGCGACACACCAAAGTCACTACCAATGTCGAACTTCCGTAGATTAGTCGCTTGTAACCGAGTACGCAGGCGGTCTTTGCCCGTAAAGCTAGTGTCAAAATCGAGGCGAAGACGGTAGCCGATGGCGGCATTGTTGCGCGAGTCAACGTTATCGCCAAACGCATC
>JACMKO010000366.1 GCA_014380065.1 Leptolyngbya sp. ES-bin-22
CAACCCCGATGAGGCTATGCAATCGCTTCAAGTTCAAGGCAAGGCAGAGCAGAGACCACTCACCTTCAACGTTTTTCCAGCCTCGCAGCGAGAACTGACGAAAGCCAATCGTCTGCTTGATGATGCCCATGACTGGCTCCACCGTACATTTTCGCAAGCGAGAGAACGCTTGGCCTTCATCAGTTTTAAGCTTAGAGGCCAGCTTAAGTTTGGGGGATGCGTCTGCCGCTGGGGGGTCGGTCAATGCCGCCCACCAGACTTTCCAGCTTCGGTAGTGCGCTTGGCGACCGGTGGCAAGGTAGCGCTCAAGGCCTCGGCTTGGGAGTCCTTCAAGCTGGGTGAGACTGCAATCACCATGGTCTAAGGCTACCCGTTTGGGTCTACCCAGGCGAGCGTCGATGGCATCGACCGTTGGCAACGCCTCGAGTTGGTCATTGGGATGATGAGAAACACTGGTGGCGACCACTAACAGGCGCTGGTGACTGACCACAACTTGGGTCTTGTCATGTTGGTCAAACCCTTGGTTGCCAGCGTTTTGCAGCCTCCGTGCTTCGGGGTCAGCGACGTTGTACTGGTCTTGGTCACGGAGCGTTCAAAGGGGGGCTTGGGTGCGGCTCCTCTGGGTTTACGCCCGGTTTGTTGCGGTCGGGCAGCACGCTCAGTCAGCTTGGCCTCCTACTCGGCGGGCTCTAGCTGCTAGCGTTCCTCGGCTCTGACTTGCAGCACGGCCTCAGCCTGGGTCAAATGAGTCAAGGCCTGCCGCCGTCGTTCGCTTTCTGCACTGATCGTTACCGAGGCGGGTAGGGAGGCCGCAGCAGCGGCTGCGCCCACTGTCAGCAGTTCGTCTACTTCTGCTTCGAGGGCAGCACGTCGGTTCACCAGGTGTCCATAGCTGAGGGCTTGACGCTTGGACGCATCGGCATGAAGCTTGGTCCCATCCAGGCTGCTAGCGTCCAGGCTGAAGACCTTAGCTTCCACGGCCAAGAGCAGCACCTGCACAAATAACGCTTTGCTTTGCTCTAAAAACCGCCGCCGGCAGCTCGCAAGCGTGTCATGGTCTGGATGCAGGTGACCCGCTCAAAACCGAAACGGAATGGACTCATCGGTCGCTCGCTCGCTTTGACGTGAGCTGCACACACCGTTGGCATAACCATAGAACAGCAGCCCCAGCAAGACTGCTGGAGCAAGCGCTGTCCCGCCTCGACTGCCATAGCCCGCCTCAAGATCGCTCACGTCACGTTCGGCAATCACCTTGGCGATAAAACGTGCCAGGTGCTCTGGTGGCAGGCTCTCTCGCAGGCTCACTTTCTGATCAAGTGTGGCTTCATCATCAACGGTCTTCAATGTTCGAGGCATCGCGGCTATACTTGCTTTCCTACCTCATTTTGGAACATAGAGGTATTTCCCCGACAAGCTGCTAGGACTCAATGTTAAGCTGACGATGTTTAGACTCATGACGGAGATGTCTGGTAACGTTTCAAGCCTTCTGCCCTGCTCTATCATTCGCGGATCGATGCCCTCTTCATTTAACCAAAGCATTCACTGAAAAGAGGTTGATCATGGAAAACCGATTAACGCCAGCACAGTTGACAAAGCTAGTTGGAGAAGTGGAACGGCTTTCTCAACGGCAGCAAGACGAACTCGATCGTGGACAGGTGCAAGACATCTTGCGCGAACTCAATCTCTCACCAGACCTGCTAGATGAGGCGATGATCCAGCTACAGCGCAAGGAAGCACTGATTGTGCAGCAGCGACGGCAACGGTGGCTCATCGGTGGTGCGATCGCCAGCCTAGTCGTGGCGACCGCAGGTGTGGCTATTTTTATGCAGCAGCAAAACCAAGCGCTGGCTCGTGTTTCAGCAGCACAAAGCTGTGTTGCTTTGGTGCAGGACAGTTGCGGCGATCGGGCACCACTCTCTCGCCAAAGCAGTCCGGAGTTGTTCTATAACGTGACGCTGAATGCTGCGCCTGTGGGCAAAAAGCTTTCCCTCACGTGCGATTGGCTTGCTCCCAGCGGACAGGTTATTAAGCAGAATCGCTATGAAACCCGTCAAATTGGCACGCCTGTATGGAATACTCACTGCAAGTATCCGCTTGCCCCCAATGCACCAACAGGCACGTGGCAAGTGCGGCTGCTTCTAGAGGATCGTCAGCTCAGCAGTGCCAAATTTGATGTGCAGTAGGTTGTGCCATTGTCGAAAGGTGAGTGGTACATGGGTCAGGCAATCCCACTAAGTGCACTCAAGCTGCATGAGGTCGTTGGCTATTGGGGCTATGGCAATCAGTCTTCTTTAGAACAGCGGCTGACGGATATGCTGAGTCACTGTGTTGAGCCACGATCGCGACGAGACAGTCAATCGTTCACTTTGGAGACGACTGCATCCAATAGGGCTGCAAAATGCGTTTGGGGCGTTAGCTATTTGGGCTTACCACAGGTGGACTGCGATCGGTTACCGACAGAGACGCTCGCTGTCTTATCGGCATCGGGTCTACCTCGCTGCTCAGATGGTTGTGCCGATGCTTGGGTCACATATCACAATCATCGCCTCTGCTTGGGGCGGGAACCCTTCGGTCACGTGCCGCTGTGCTGGATTCAAATGGGTCAGGTCGTGTGGTTTGCGTCGCGTCTGAGTTTGCTGTTGCCTCTTGTTGCCACGCCCCAGATTAGTATGCCGGCTGTGTATGGCTATAGCTGTTTTTCTTACGTGCCAACGCCGTTGACTCCGATCGCCCAAATCAGGTCGATCGCGGCAGGTACTGAACAAGTCTGGATAGCCGATGATACGTCAGAAACGGTAGCAGTACATGGCACGACGCGATCGCTCGAATGGCAGGAAGCGCCAGACCAAATTCAGGACGAGGCGATCGCGATTGCTCAACTGCGATCGTTGCTGAAAGAGGCAGTAGCTCGTCAAATTGCTGATCTAACGGATGAGTCAGTGGGTGTTCTGCTGTCGGGTGGGTTAGATTCATCGATCGTGGCAGCGCTCTTGGTCGAAGCAGGCGTTAAAGTACGCGCCTACACTCTAGATTTCGGTCTAGGCGACCTTTCTGAGTATCCCTACGCTGAGCAGGTTGCCGAGTTTCTCAACATCCCGTTAGTGAAAGTTGATGCCAGTCCACGTTGCATTCGGCAAGCTCTGATGGCAACCGCTCAAGCGTTGGATAGTCCCTTTGGTGATAGCGTGACTGTGCCGCTTTTTCTCTTAATGCAGGCAGCGAGCCAGGAGGTACAAGTCATCTTTAACGGTGAAGGTGGCGATCAGCTTTTTGCTGGTTGGACGAATAAACCCCTCATTGCAGCAGGCATTTACCAGGTAGAGCACCCAGCGGAAGCCCCTTTTGAGCAGCAGTATCTCCGCACCTTTCATCGTCTCTGGGGTTATGAACAGCAGCTCTTTCAGCCAGAGGTGTTAACCCAACTGACAGCCATCAATCCGCAAAATTGGCTCCAGGATGCCCTTGATCCAACCTTTTCAACTGCCTTGCTCCATCGTCTGCGCCGAGCCACGTTGATGCTAAAGGGCGCACAGAACATCCATCCTCGCGCTACAAAGTTGGGCACGGCTCATGGGCTAAGGGTGCGATCGCCCTTTTGTGATTTAGCCTTAGCTCAATGGTCATTTCAGGTTTCAGGGACGCTCCACCTGCAAGCCGCCTGCGAAAAATACATTCTGAAACGAGCCGTTGAAGCGTGGTTGCCACCCGCGATCGTCTGGCGGCAGAAGCGCGGTATGGGCGTTCCCTTAACCTCCTGGTGTTTAAATGAGCTGTGGCAAGAACTGGGCGTGTGGCTAAACCCTGGACATCTACGGGCACAAGGTCTTTGGCAACCTCATGTCGCAACCAGGATTGCGGCTGGCGACTTCGGTACACTTCAGGGTCGCCGCATTGGTGAAAGCTTGTGGCTTTTGATGATGTGGCAGGTGTGGCATCATGCCGCTCTCGGTCAAACAGAGCCTATGTTCTCGTTCGATCATCCTTTTTGGCTACCCTCTTGGCTAGGACGGTTCTATTTGCAACTGCAACGGGAGACAACGCAATGGTAGCAATCCCACACTCTATCCCCTACACTCCATACCCGTTATCACCTGTTCTGGTGGAGGAACTGCTCGATACCTACGGTTCGCCGCTGTACGTTTATGACGGCGATCGCCTCCGCCAAACCATTCAGCACATTACGAGCGCGATCGCCTATCCTCAGACTCGCTTCCACTTCGCCAGCGTTACCAACGGCAACATCGCCCTCCTGCAAATTTTTCATGACTCAGGTTGGGGAATCCATGCCAATACCCCTGGCGATATCTACCTCGGACTTCAGGCGGGCTTTGACCCGAACCAAATCATCTACAGCGGCAGCAACCTGAACCGTGCTGAAATGGAGCAGCTTTTGCGCTGGGGCATCACCACGCTAAATCTGGACAGCCTTTCGCAGTTGCAGTTGTGTTGTGAGGTTTGGCGATCGCGGGAAGGGGAGTGGGGAGTGGGGAGTGGGGAGTGGGGAGTTAACGTTACTGACTCCCCACGCGCAGCAGGAGTCAATGCAGGAGTCAATAACGTTAGAAGAAGTCAGAAGTCAGACGTTAGAAGTCACTCGCAGCTTTCTTCTCCTCTTCTCGGACTCCGCCTCAATTTCCCCGCGCTTACTGGTGAGAGCCGCATTGGGGTACATCCAGATGATTTTCCGGCTGCGGTCAGCATTGCTCAGCAAGCCGGACTGCAAATCAACGGTCTGCATTTCTATCGAGGGACGGGCACGAATGCGACGGCTGCGTTTATAGAGGCGATCGACACGGTTTTTGCCACTGCAAGGCAATTACCCGACTGGACATATCTCGATTTTGGTGGCGGTTTTGGCTATCCCTATCATCACGATGGCATCGCGTTTGATTGGCATGAGTTTGGGGCTGCTTTGAGCGATCGGCTTGCTCAACTCGCTCGACCCATTGACTTGGTGATTGAACCAGGGCGCGCCGCGATCGCTGGCTGTGCGACCTTGCTCACCCGCGTTGTCTCTGTTAAGTGGCAAAACGACAAACAAATTATTGGTGTTGATACCACTGTTGCCAATCTTTCTGTACCATCAGTTCACGGTGGTTATCGTGAAATTGTTGCATTGCATGAACGAGCAGAGTCTCAAGACGTGAGAAAAGGACAGTGCTTACACACCACAGATGTGTGCGGCAACACAACCTATTCTCGTGATTATTTGGGGCGAAATTGTCAGTTGCCAGCTCTACAAATGGGTGACATGCTCGCCATTTTAGATGTTGGAGCGTATGGTTATGCGATGTCGTCTCATTTTTTGCACCGCCCCCGTCCTGCTGAAGTGTTACTAGAAAAGGGCAATCATCGCCTCATTCGGCAGCGAGAAACTTATAGCATACTGATGGAAAATCAGGTGTTTTGACATCATTTACCGGAGGTTATATGAAATGTATTCGCTGTAGCACTGACAATACGTTAAAAGATCGAACTGACAATCAGGGACGCTGTAAAAACTGTCAGCATCCGTTTGCGTTTGAGCCGACTGCTATGGGGACAGTAAAAATTACAGACCCCATGTTTGCCAAAGCGATCGCTGATCTTTCAGCAGAAAATACGCTCTTTTATACCTCTAAACAGTTTCTTTATTTGCTTGACAAGCGCTTTAAAACGAAGGGAGTGATACCAACGTTCGGATGGTTCTTTCTTTATTTAATAGTAGCGACGATAGCAACCGTTACTGTTGGTAGTCTTCTCTTCAGTGAAATAAAGAGTGTTTTAGCGCTGTTTGCACCTGCGATCGTCCTTAGCCTTATGACAGGATTCACGCTGTTTAGCATAGGCAAGTCTGCTAAATCTAGCCCTAGAGTACGCCAGAATAGTGCTAAATCCCTACAGGCTATTGGTGGACTGATTTTAAGCGTAGGCATCCTCGCTGGCATTGCAGGCAATTCCTTTTTGCTCTTTGCGCTCAGCGTTCTTCTAGGCATCGGCTTAGTCTATTTGGGCTTTCGACAGCGCCAACGTCAAACGCTGATGCATCAGGAGTTTGTCATTGACTCCACTCAGTTTCAAGGTTGGCTCGATCGCTGGCAGCAAGTGAATGGTTCAGCCAGCAACCTCCTAACACCGTCACGTGAAAATAATGCACCTGCAACTGTCAATCCTGACGTGACAGCCTATAGCTTTGATCGTCTTGTTGTGTGCAGTAGTGCCGCGATCGCGCAACTCCTGATTGCTAATAATTTCCACTTTGAAAATAACTGCGCCATTCTTAGCATTACAGGGTATCCACAGAGCATTTTTGACACCACAATGGCGATGTTGCGCCGCAATGCTGAGCTAAAAGTCTACGCGTTTCATGACTGCACGGCTAGAGGTGTTGGCTTAATATATCAGCTACGTACTAGCCCTAAATGGTTTCAAAATAGCGCTGTCGAAATCTTTGACGTGGGCTTACTGCCTCGCCAAATTTTTCCCAGCAAAACGATGTTTATTCAAAGTGCAGCCGATGCTGTTCAAGCAGCCAAGCAAATGCCTACCGACGTGCGATCGAGCCTATCTAAAGAAGAACTCACCTGGCTAGAGGCAGGTAATTATGTTGAGTTAGAATCTTTTACGCCAAAACAACTCATCCACATCCTCAATCACGGTATTGCCGGCAGTCGAGAGGTAGGAAGCGATGATAGCAGCCTCATTTTTGTCGATACTTATGCCGGAAACTCCTACTACGTTGTGGAAAGCTTTGGTTAATAGAAACCGCCTGCGGTGAACGCCTTGAGGCATACAACGCCATCAATCAGCTTTTTAATCCACCACTGAGTCACCACACTCGGTTAAACCCATCACACGACGGTAATGTGCCTCAACTTGATGGATAGTTTTGTATTGTGGTTTGCTGTAGCCCTTGCTGTAGTTGAAGACGGTCTGCGAGAAGCGATCGACCTCTACAGTTTGGATTGTGCCATCGGCGATGACTCGTTTGCCACGTACCCAAACGCTATCAACCGCAGCATTGGGTCTTCCCAAAACAAGGAGTTTGATGGGATCAGTGCGGGGCAGTAAGGACAGATTTTTGAGGTCATAGAGGACGAGATCGGCTTGCTTACCAACTGTGAGGGAACCGACTTGATCTGCCAGGTTGACTCCTGTGAAGCCGCCGATCGCCGCCATTTCGACGGCTTTGCGGGGCGTAATCCAGTGCTTGTAGTCTGGATCGGTGACGTTGTGCAGGAGAGAGCCAATTTTGATAGCTTCGAGCAGATCTTGACCATCATTACTGGCGGCTCCATCACAGCCAAAGGCAACGTTCACTCCTGCTGCCAGATACTTCAACACAGGTGCAATACCGCTACCGAGGCGTAGATTGCTCAAAGCATTGTGGACGACGGTGGACTTGGTTTCTGCCAGGATGGCAATATCCGCATCATCCAGCCAGATGGAGTGTGCCAGGGACGTGCGGTGATCCAGAAAGCCGATTTCCTGGAGGTGTTTGACTGCGCTGCCGCCGTAGCGTTCCTGCGCCAGCATTTTCTGCGATCGGGTTTCCAATAGATGAATATGTCGGCAGAGATTGTGGCGATCGCTCAAATCTCGACAGCCTTCAAACAATGCATCAGTACAGCGATGGAAGCCTGTAGGACCCACAGCAATCTGAATGCCTGCCTCTGGTTCGTGCAGTTCAGTGACGATCGTCTCCATCAGCGCCAAGATGTCGGCAGTGGATTGCTGATACGGCTGGTGAGGCAGCGTTTTCAAGCCTTCAGGATAGCCAGCGACAAAGGGCATGTCTTGAATCAACGGCGCAATGAAAGCACGAATGCCGATTTCTTTATAGGCACGGGCAGCAGCAGCCACACTTTCGACTTCATGCCCTGCAATCACATACAGGTGATCCATCACACAGGTGCCACCCGACAGCAGAGTGCCGATCGCAGTGCCCAACGCGCCCAAATAAGTCTGCTCCAGTGCGGTTGGTGATGTATCCATGACATCCGCCAGCCACAGTTCGAGCGGCAATTGGGGAATAAGTCCGCGCTGCCAGAACTGCACAGAATGGGCGTGTCCGTTCACAAAACCAGGCAGCAGCAGCTTGTTTTCGGCATCGATTGCCGTTCCCACGGTTGGTAAGCCAGCGCCGATCGCCGCAATGCGATCGCCTTCAATTTGCACATCAACGGTAGCGTAGCCATCCTCAACGGGAATCAGAGCCGAACGAAGGGTATAAGTCACGATCAATCCTGGCGACGTTGCTCAACTTCTCCATGCGCTTTCAGCAGGGCAGCGAGCTTATGCCGCATTAGAATACCAGGTTTGTCGGATGCCATGTGTTGCTCTTCGCGAATGTCGAGTGGCGCATCGTAGTCAGTGGTTTCCAGGATTTCGCGGTCTTCTTGCGTGACGGTGCGATCGAAGGCAATGACATCCGCCGCTTTCGCATCCGCTTCGGTGTCGTTGCGGAAGCAGAATTGGATGAGTTGGGAGGTTTTGTCGTCGATCGGTGTGGCGGCAGAAAAGATGAGGTGAATTAAGCCATTGGGGTACTGAATTTTGAGCGTGCGGGCAAAGGGCATAAACCAGCGACGCTCGTTGGTGCGAATGGTTTTCTCGTCGGCAATGCCCAGGTTTTGCTTTTGCAAAGCGGGATTTAAGACTTCGACCCAATGCTTCATCAAAAAGCCTGTTTCGGTGTCGGACACTTCATCGATCGGCGGTGGTACGGGATTGCTCATATCGCCCCACGATCGCGCATGGACAAAGTTCCCATGAGCACTGTCAAAGGAGTTTTCCATCATGCGCAGTCCGCTGGCGTGCCAGGTTTCATCAAACTCGTGAATTTGGCGAAACCCTGATTCTTTGGCTTCGGGAATCTCAGGAATGTCGCTAAGCGGTTCACCCATGCAGACCCACACGTAGCCGTAGCGCTCCTGGCACTGATAGCCGCTCACTTTATAGGTGCGGGGAATGTTGTCAGTGGTGAGTTGGGGCACCTTGACGCAGGCACCTGTGCCATCAAACGACCACCCGTGATACGGGCAGCGAATGTTGCCGTCAATCACCTGTCCCTTCGAGAGCTGTGCCGATCGATGACAGCAGCGATCTTCAGTTGCCGCTGGTTTGCCGTCACCATCTAGCCACAGCACCAGCGGTTGCCCTAGCAGCGTGAATGACTGGGGCGCGTCTTGGAGGGACGAGATCGGCATGACGGGATACCAGAAGCGCTTGAGGACGGGCTGTTGGGTAATCAGCATGGGTAGATAAATGAAGAGAGTTATTGCACTTGACGGCAATGCTTGATTTTAGAAGAAGCCGATCGCGCAAACAGTAGTCGGGCGAACACACCAACAAAGCAAAGCTCGTGGCATCACCCGTCCGTCGTTGAAACCACAGTCTAACGAGGCAAAGTCCACGATCGTCCATCCACTATTAGCTGCTAGTCATTGAGGGTGAGAGCGATCGCTTTCTGTAATGCCATCAGGTTGTACCGCGATCGCAGTTTGGCGAACAGTGGATCAACAATCACGCTCTGCTAATAGTCTCGCAATTGTCATGAAACAGAAATGCTTTTGAGATAGATGTTTAAATCCTTGAGCTAAATTTAAACATCGCAGTATAATCCTGATGGGTAGTGATATGCAGGAGATTGCTGTGGTCAGTGGGTTCACTCGTCAAGAGG
>JACMKO010000367.1 GCA_014380065.1 Leptolyngbya sp. ES-bin-22
GAGGCTATACACATCCTACAAGATCGGCGATCGCACTCAAACGATCGCAGCAACATCATAACGATTCACTAGATACCCGTCTTCCATGTAGATAATGCGATCGGCGAGATCCAGAATGCGGTTGTCATGGGTCACCAGTAGGATGGTGCAACCTTGATCTCTAGCAAGTTTTTCCATAATCTCCACTACATCTCGTCCCGACTTTTTATCGAGTGCAGCCGTTGGTTCATCTGCCAGAATAATTTTAGGTTGACTGACCAGGGCACGAGCGATCGCGACTCGTTGCTTCTGTCCACCTGATAGATCACTTGGATAGTAGTCCATCCGATGTTCCAAGCCTACTGCGCTCAAAACAGACCGAATGCGGGTATCGGCAGCAGTGGCAGTTACTGCTTGAATTTCCAATGCCATCTCAATGTTTTGATAAGCAGTGAGGAAGTTTAATAGATTGTGCGCTTGAAAAATATAGCCAATATTGCGACGAGCCAGGGTCATCTGTTCTTTACTGGCATGAAGCAATTCTTGCCCCAAGATGCTTAAACTTCCTTCCTGAACAGACCGTAAACTTCCCATCAGCGTCAACAATGTGGTTTTACCCGAACCCGATGGTCCCGTCATGATGATGATTTCGCCGCGATCGATTTGCAAATTGATATCAAACAAAACCGGCTTTCGCAGTGAACCTTGACCATAGTAATGATTGAGATGAGCAATTGAGATTGCAGGTTCAGCTAAATTCGTGACCATGCTCAACTCCTAAAAAATATCAGCAGGATCAGCCGTTTGCAGCTTACGCACTGCGATCGCAGCCGAAAGCGAACTCATAATTGCGGTGAGGATGAAGACAAAGACAATGCGCCCCAAATCCATTGCCATTGGCAGCATGGTCGCGAGGTTGGTAATCTGATAGATGCCTAATGCGATCAGCGTGCCGGGAATAAATCCGAATGCTGCTAGAATCAAAGCCTCTTGAAACACAACAATGAGCAGATAGCGATCGCGAAATCCCATTGCTTTGAGGGTGGCATATTCGGGTAAATGATCGGTTACATCGCTGTAGAGAATTTGATAGACAATTACAGCGCCGACAATAAAGGCAATCACCACACCCAAATCAAAGGTATAACCTACTGGAGTGCTGGCATTCCAAAAGGCAACTTCTGCTTTTGCGTAGTCATCTCTAGTCATGACTTTGACATCATTGGGCAGGCGCGATCGCATTTCTGCTAGAACCGTTTGAACATCAGCATCAGGCTTAAGTTTAATCACGCCCACATCAATCAGTCCACCTTGGCGAGAAGGAGACATGCGTAAGAAGTTGATATCACTTGTGACTAAATACGCATTGATACCAAACGTGGGGCTGAGTTTGAACAAGCCCTGGATTTGCACTTGGCGTTCATTGATTTCGGTTGTGATTGCTTCGCCTGCCTCAAACCGTTGAGCGATCGCGCCAAATTCTCTGCGAGAACCCAGATTGAACAGAGCGGTATCGGGCTGGCGCAGTTTCTCGCGGTTGGCTTCGACTCCCGGAATGTTCAATACCTGATGTTCTGGATTAATACCGATTGCGTAAATGTCCCAAATCTCTTTGTTTTCAGGATTACGCCACTGAATCGCATTGAGGTAAATCGGACTGACCGATGCAACCCCCGTGATGCCTGTTGCTTGATAGAGTCGGCGTTCGGTGAAACGATCGAGAGAAATCAGCGATCGCGTTCGGCTACTCATCATCACAATTTCACCGTTTAGGCTGTGGTGAAATTCCACTGCGCTGCTGAACAAAGCGCCTCGAAAACCCATTTGCAGAAACATCAGCACATCAGCAAAGCTAATTCCCGCGATCGCCACGATTAACCGCGCCCGCTCTTTGCGTAACTGCAACCAGGAGAGAAATAGCGGTTTCTTTTTAGGGGTGGTTTTAGTCATGTCATTGCCTCAATTGACATCGATCAATACTTGAACACTCAAATTGGTTAGCCCTGCAACTCGACGGCTAGAGGCTTCATCCAACAGCACTTTCACTTCCACAACCCGCGCATCAAACTGTGCTGCCGGATCGGTGTTCAGCACATCTTTTTTGTTAATTTGTAGTCCCACTTCTACAACTTTGCCCTGTAGAACTTCTGGAAAAGCATTGTTCTTGCTGATCACACTTGCAGTTTGTCCAACTCGAATGCGGCTGATATCTAACTCATACACTTCTGCCACTGCAACCATTTGCCGGGTTTGACCCAGACCGATGATGCCTTGAGTGCCCACGAGTTCTCCAGGGCGAGTATGGATTTTGAGGACTTGTCCATCCTGGGGCGATCGCACTGTGACCAAATCTAGTTCCGCCTGTGCTCGTGCTACCCTTGCCTGTGCCGCAGCGACTTGCGATCGTGCCACGTTCACATCCACCGGACGCACCTCGGCGATTTGATCGAGCGTTGCCTGGGCTTCGGAAACCTGCTGCTGCCGCGATCGCTTAATCCGACTCAAGTTAGCCTGCGCTTCGTTTAACTGTTGGCGGACTGTAGCGGCGGTTAATTGCTTACCATCCCGCAAAGAGGCAGAAACGGCTCCATCGGTATAAAGCACTTGATACCGCCTAGCCTCCAGTGCTGCATTGTTCAGTTCTGCTTTCAGACGGGCAATTTCAGCCTCCTGAGCTTCGGTTTCAGTTTGTAATTCCACCTGCTGGCGATCGACCACTCGCGACTGCGCCCGAATTTGTCCTGATTTCGCCCCTGCTTCCACCTGGCTGAGTTGGGCTTGAGCAACTTTTACTTGTTCCTGGGCTTCCTGGAGTGCTGTTTGCCGCCGCGCATCAGTATCCAGAATGGCGATCACATCGCCTTTGCGAATTTGTTGACCATGAATGACGCGCAAGGTTTCGACTCGTGCCCCTTCCGCAGCAGTGGGCGCAAACACCTGAATCACTTCGCCCTGTGGCTCCAATCGCCCTAAAGCAGAGACCGTTGCGATCGTAGGTGCAGCACTCATCACAGCCGATGCTTGCTGGTTCGGACGGCTAATGCCCATTCGATACGCCACACCACCCACTAGCAGCAAGCAACCGACCCCCAGCATCGCGATTAAAGGCGATCGCCCTTTCGGTTTCCAAGGAATATTGATCATGTCTGGTTCTAGTTTTTGTATTCAAGAAATTGGATACAAAAACTAAGGTATACTGAACGAATTGAATCCGTCAAGTCAGTTTTTTAGTTATGGCACTCAAGCACACAATTCTGGCGTTCTTGTCTCGTCAGCCGATGAGCGGCTACGACGTTGCCAAAGAGTTTGCCGAAGGGTTTGGCAGTTGCTTTTGGAAAGCCAGCCAGCAGCAGGTTTATGCCGAACTAACCAAGCTAGAGCAGCAAGGCAACGTTACCTATGAAGCGATTCCCCAGTCGGGACGACTCGATAAAAAAATCTATGCCATCACCGAGCCTGGGCAGCAAGAACTGCTCGACTGGCTGACAAAACCCTGTGAACCCAGTGCCATTCGTGAAGACCTGGGTGTCATGGGTTTAGCAGGTCATTTGGTGTCTGCCCAGGTCGTCACCCGCGAAATTGAACGACGGCGGCAGCTACACCTTGAAATGGCGCAACATGTGAAAAAATTAGATGAACATTTTGCTAAGCATCTTCATTCGCTAGAACTGAAAGATCTCTACATGCATCTTGTGATTCGTCGCGGTATTCGCTACCAGGAAGAGTGGGTCGCTTGGTGTGACGAAGCACTCGCAGAGATCGCTCAGACGATAAACCGATAGGCGATTGAGAGGAGAAAAGGGGCTACCGTTTTAGTCGGGATGATGGCATGAGTGCCTTTAATCGTGCAGATCAGCATCCCACACGCCGATGTAAATTCGATCGCGGCTATTTCGCTGAATCACACCCTTCAAATTGCCTTTGGTAAACGTGTAGTTGCTTATTTTCCGTTGCTGCACCTGTTGCAGTTTGTCGAGCAGGTCGGCTGCCTGTCCACCCGTCATGTTGTTAAGGGCAACTTTCATCTGGAGCGCATCCACCGATTGAGCAAACGAGGCTTCGGTCTGGCGAACTTTGTTAGAGTCGCGATCGTAAATATAAGCCAGCGTCACGGCATTGGGCACCACCTCATACAGTGCAGTGCGAGTATTCTGCCAAACGCCCTTATCGGTTTGAGTCGGCTTCCCAAGGGCGGCTTCTACTTCGCGTTCTGATGTACCCACAGGAAACCCTGGAATGCGGGGAATGCCTGTGCTGGAGGGACGATCGTCTGTTGTCTCAGGCTCCACAAATGGTGAGGGCGATCGCTCAACCTTTGGCGGTTCTATCGGTTTGGGTGACGGACTGGGAGGAAGTGGCTTGGGCGAAGCGGCGATCGACGGCGCAGGGGACAACGAAGGAGACTCTACAATCGTTGGCGGTTCAGTTGGCTGCGGCTTGTAGAAGATGGCAACCAATGCCGTCCCCACCATCGTCAGCAGCATCAAGCCCAGCAGCAGCGGCAGCGTATAGCGAGCACGGCGAGGGGTCGCAACTGCACTTTCTGTAAGCGTCCCGACTCGTGGCGGGGTGCCTCTAGTGGCAGATAGCTGGTGTTGTGGCGATCGCCCGACAGCCAGAGTCGCCGCTGTTTTTGTGGGTTGCACAGTTGCAGCAGGCTGGAACAGCGGCGGAATCGGCGCAGAACTCGCGATCGCGCCATCGGGCAACAGGGCAAGCCACTCATCCATGCTGGCAGGTCGGTAACGCACATCCACCGCCATCCCGCGAAGCACTGCCTGGTTAATTGCCCCGCTCAAGTCAGGGCGTAACTCACGCGGATCGGGGAGGGGTTGGCGATCGCGCAAAATCGATGCAGTGGGAACACGTGCGGTCAGCAGTGCATAGAGCGTCGCCGCCAGACCATACACATCGGTCGCGGGGGTTCGTTTTTCTTGAGAAAGGTACTGCTCGATCGGGGCATACCCAGCCGAAATTAAGCTGGTATGGGTTTGAGTGGCATCAGGTGTAAATTCGCGGGCAATGCCAAAGTCAATCAGCACCACTTCTTGAGTGCCCTGACGCAGAATAATATTTTGCGGCTTGATATCCCGATGCAGCAAGCCGTTTTGATGTACCACTTTCAGCGCGTTGCCAATTTGACGAGCGTAGTGGATGGCGATCGCTTCCGGCAGCGGCTGATCAGGAAAAACCAGCGCTTCCAAATTTACGCCAGGGATGTAGTCCATCACCATGTAAGCCTGACCCGCTTCCACAAAAAAGTCGCTAATGCGGACAATGTTGGGATGGACACACAGCGCTAATCGTCGCGCCTCATCCTGAAATTTGCGCTGATAGTCGGCATAATCTGGCTCGTCGCGCAGAGACTCATTCAGGGTTTTGATAACAACCGTTTGTCTCAAAAAGTGATGGGTGGCTTTGAACGTAATGCCAAAGCCACCACGCCCTAATTCTTCATTGAGGGTGTATTTGCCCCCCTGTAACTGCCGACCGATCAAAGCATTCATAACAGCAGTCTATCAAATTCCTGAGAACCACCTGCAATGACAGCAATTTTTAGATCATCTTACGGATCAACTTGTCATATTCTGCATGGGTGCCAATCCAAAACCAGGAAATACCGCTCTCTACTTCCACACCTAAAGCGCGATAGCTTAACCCTGCTCGAACTGACCAATACTTGTTACCCAACTTCTTAAAATGCAGCGATGGATGAGACGGATCAGCTTTAAGCAACTCGTAACATTGATCGGCAAAGCGCTGCACGTGTTCGGGTAACGCTTCATAGCACTGCCAGAAGCGTCGGGTTGTGTAGTGCATTAGATTTCAGATTTCACGGCAATGTCCTGCATGAAATTCTGCGATCGCCTCTTGAGCTAATGCGTCTAATTTACCGTCTGCAATATCACGCTCTAGCTGTTCATCCCAGCGTTCATAATCTAGGTCGATAACCCATAGCCTCAGCTTCTCAAACTCATGCGATGGGAGTGAAAGGATTGCATCTTCAATTTGTTCAAGATTTGACATCAACGGTTGCCTCTCTGTCCTTGAAGAAATTATAGCTTTGAGATAACCCCACTATCAGCCTCAAAACACTATGGTATGGGACGATCGCTAACTGTTTCAAGCGATCGCCCCCAAATAAGCTGCTACTCCTTGCCCTCCGGATGCTTTTGTGCCCATGCTTCTAAAAAGCCCA
>JACMKO010000368.1 GCA_014380065.1 Leptolyngbya sp. ES-bin-22
ATCCTCGGTGAAATGCGTGGTGTCTAACAGCAGTTCAGAGGCGACAGGTTCGCGCAGAAAATGGCTGCGATCTTTAAGACCTTCTACTTTGGAGGGGTTGCGAACAGTGGCGGGAGTTTGAGTGTTAACCATCAGTAGGGCAGCAAAAAAGAGTCGACATCGGACCAGCCCGATCGTGGAAATCGTTGCAATTCCCAAAACCCGATCGAGATAATGTGAATACTATAAAAGCCTATCATTGCTTCTTGTATTCAGCCAGGTACCAACCGGTTCTAACCCGATTGGTACCTGGATGTTTAGAAGCTCATCTCTAGCCCATTCTAACGTTTATCGCCCAGAGACCGAAGCCCTGGGCGATAAACGGTGCGCTAATGGCAGCAGCTTAGATGAGCAGCCTGTCTCTATGAATCAATCGAGTGATCCTTCGGTGCCGGGGGCAGTTGAGGGGTTGGGCGATCGCCCACCTGGTCATCATCTTTCACGGCTTCGGAGGCACGTTGGAGCAACGCACTCAGCAGCTTGCGGACTTCACGCTCTCGACGAGCAAGGGCGGCTCCAGCTTCACCAATTTGCTGTTCAAGCTGAGCGAACTTTTGGTCTGCCTGCCCCTTAGCCGCCTCGGCTTTAGGACGCGCCTGACTGTACCAGTGTTTAGCCTCGTCCAGGTGCCCTTGTGCCTGATCATAATACGACTCAGAGCGGGCAGCTAGCGTCGCACGCAGAATCGCTGCCTGCGCTTGCAGTTGGGCGTAGCGCTTTTTCAACAACGACGCTTCTTCACTGTTTTGAAACGTAGCAACTGCCTCTTCGACCAGTTCCTTGATTTTTGCTGGCGCTGTGTTGGCTGCCTCTTGAACGCCCTCCAACCCAGTGGTAATTTCCTGCTCTAGCTCTTCTTGCTGTGTCGAAAGCTTGGTTTGTAGCCGCTTCACTTCAGCTTCGGTTTCAGCAATTTTCTGCTGACGAGCACTGGTGATGCCATCCACAATGCCTTCGATCGATGCAGCAATCTCGTCTTTCGTTTCGTTGCCACTTTCCTTCAAATCTGCGATCGCCGACGAGAAAACATCCTTCACGATCGAGCGAAAATCACGCGATCCTTCTTTGAACTCAGCCGCAACTTGAGCAACAGCCGCACGGACAATATCGCGGACGCGATCGCTGCGTAGTTTACCAACTTCTTTGACCTGCTTCAGATCTGTTGAAAGCTTATCCTTCACGGGAGTAGACATGGTTACAAGCTCCTAAATCAGTACGGTTTTCTCAGCCAGAGCAACATTCGTTCAGCGCGAAAAATCTTGCTAATCCTCATCCAACAATGCTCAAACTTGTACTTTTTATTGTCGCTGGCTGGCTGATTAGTACCATCCTGACAAAGACTATTGCTGTCAGCGTCCCTCTTGCGGTAGGAAAAATACCCCACGTAGAGTCGTAAAAACCGAAAGCTAGCCTGTCGATCGACGAGACCAGTAAAGCAAGCTTCCGCCTCACAGCATAAAAGCGCGGAGGGCACAGAGTATTAAACTCCATGCCCTCCGCACCTCTGCGATTACATCGTTTGCTTAGCCGCGATCGCCTATACCTTTAGAAGCGATAGCCAACTCCAGCCTGGAAGCTAACCGCATCAGCAGAGCTGTTTTTGTACGCATCAATGCCCCATTTGGCATCACCATAAACCACCACGTTTTTACCAAGACCGGCTTCAGCGCCAGCAGTAAGAACGTGGGCATTTTTGTTGCCAAGTGGCGATGGTTTACCTTCTTTGTCAGCGAAGGAATAGCCAGCACCCGCATAAAGGTTGGCGTTACTTGTAATCGGTAAATCGTAAGTGACGAGTGGCATAATCGCTGCACTTTCGCCACTAAACAGCACGGCACCTCTCACAGAAACAGGCGCATTGGGAATCGCAAAACGCCCCTGAATGTTGCCGCCAATGGTGGCAGCGTCACCACTTTGTCCACCGTTTGTGACACCAGCAGACACACCAGCGCCCACATAGCTGTCGTTGAAGGTAATGGGTTGGGCAGACGCAGCACCCGCGAAAAGAACAGGCGCGATCGCCAAAGCTGAGGCTGCAATCATGCCAGCAGACAAGGCTTTGCGAACCGCTGATGAAAGGATTTGGGAGAGTAGCATGGTAGACCTCACAGGGATAGTTGTTTAGTTCAGCTAAGGTTTAAGTCGAAAAACGTGTCGAGTATGTTCCAGAGATTGCCACTAACGAAATACCTGATGGCGTGGTAAGAGAGACTCTATAGTACGCAGCCTAACTATAAAGCTAGTTAAGCACTTAAAAGCGAGCGTACCTGCTCTCTTAAAAGAGTATGCTTCGCGATCTGAAAAGTCAAAGCTAGACTACTCTTCTTGATCAGGTATAGCGTTTCATTTCGATTTAGCAACTCTTGAAATGGTCTGTTAGGTAACTGTCACAAATAGTCTTATTGAAAAAAGCGATCGCTTTGCTGATAGTAACCTAAGGCAAACAAACGATCATCCAAGTGATTCATCTACCAGGATGTAGTAAGCAATTGCAAACTGTGCTAGCGGACGAATCACCAAAGCCAACCTTTCCCGCGCTGCACTAGAAGTGCGGGCTAACAGAACGAAGTCCTCTAAAGAGGACTGTTAAGGATCGTGGATTAAATAAAACCGACAGATTGTTCGTCGGTAGGGGCGCACAGCCGTGCGCCTCTACGGAAAACGCCGAGGTGATTAAATTCTTGTGCCTAAGGGCTTTCAACCCGTTCAAATGGGTTTCGCACCGTTAGCCCGGATTTTTAATCA
>JACMKO010000369.1 GCA_014380065.1 Leptolyngbya sp. ES-bin-22
TACACAGTCAAGCAGTCTGTTGGCGTAGTGTAAGGGCGTTACTAATTGTTAGATCGCTGCCCGGATTTGAGCTAACAACAAAACCCCTTTAGTCGTCTTCTCGGAGCCATGCATTACATTTATCTACACGGGTTTGTATCCAGTCCCCGATCGGCAAAAGCACGAGATTTGAGCGATCGCTTTGCCAGCCTCACTATTTCCCTGATCATTCGTTGGGTGTAGTGTAAGAAGCTGCCCAGGGAGCGTTCTGCTAAACTGCTGTCTTCTTAGCAATTTTTGCCAGTAACCGCAACGCCTCATGCACCGAAGCCGAAGCTCGAAAAACTTCTGCCACATCTGGATCAAGCACAACCACATTGCTTGACTGCCGATACGCTTCATAATACTTGCCACGCACGCCACCCGAAAAATCATACTCCGGTCTCATCTCGTCATCCGCGCTCAGCTCAGGTTCCTGACTCATAGCTTTTTCTCTCCTGTCGAGTGGCTAAATGGGCACGAATCAACCGCACTTCACCATCCCGCTCTGTGTGAAATACGACCAGAAGCCGTTGCGATCGTGATACACCTGTCGTTAGAAGACGGAGCTAGCCCACTGAGTGATCAGGGTCTGGAATCGTCGCAGCGAGTAAATCTCCAAACACTGGGACGGCTTCTTCAAAGGACACTCCATGCTTCTCGGCATTAATCCGTGCTTTGTTGGCATCCCACTGAAATTGCATGGGTCTATTCTACTCTTAGGCAAAGCTGCTGCCGAAGGTGTTAGCAGCATGAATTGAAGCAGAAACCCTCACCAAAAGCGATGCACTATCTTTACCTGCACGGGTTTGCCTCCAGTCCCCGATCGACCAAGGCACGAGATTTGAGCGATCGCTTTGCCAACCTCAACATTCCCTTGATTATTCCCGATCTAAATCAGGGCGACTTTACCAATATCACCCTCAGCCGCCAGCTTCAACAGGTTGAAGCACTGTTTCCACCTGCACCAGAGCCTGTAACGCTTATCGGCTCTAGCTTTGGGGGCTTAACTGCCGCCTGGTTAGGTGAGCGCCATTTACAGGTCGATCGCCTCGTCCTACTGGCTCCTGCCTTTGGCTTCTTGGCTTCCTGGCTAACCCGCATGGGTGAAATGCAGGTGAAACAGTGGCAAACAGATGGCTCTCTATTGGTTTACCACTATGGTGAGCAGAAAAAACTGCCGCTTAGCTATGGCTTTGTGACCGATGCGATGCAGTATCGGGACGAGTCGATCGCGCGATCGCTCCCCACCCTCGTTCTGCACGGCAAGCACGATGACGTTATTCCCCTGCAAGCCAGCTTTAAATTTGCTAAAAATCGCCCCTGGGTGCAGTTGATAGAGCTTGACAGCGATCATGCGCTTACGGACGTTAGCCAAGAGCTTTGGCAGGCAATTCAGCGCTTTTGTACTTTGTAGGTTGTGGAAGGGACGTTTCATGAAACGTCCCTACAGATGGTGCCTACTTCCGGTGCCCATTGCGGATGGGTGTACCGCAAGGATAGGTGGCAACCAGTTCCCGTACCGCAGGTTCTACTACTGGAATAGGGGACGATACTGAGTGCGTGGGGTTTGCCTTCGCAGCGAGGTAGTCAGCCTGGAGCTTGGCTAACAGCGCTTCCCGTCGATCGTACAATCGCTTCAACGGACGGGCTTCGCACTGATCGATCACGTAAGCGGTCATGATGGGTAGCGCGATCGTACTGTCGGTGTAACAGACGATCGTGTTGGGCAACTCATCGGGATCAACCTTGCCCCAACTGACGGCTTCGCTCGGTGTCGCACCTGAAAGCCCACCCGTATCAGGACGAGCATCCGTCACCTGAATGAAGTAGTCGTGTCCCCGCTCTTCTAGACCCAGCACTTCATGCAGTTGAGGCTGAGTTTGGAGCAGGAAGTTTTTGGGACTGCCGCCACCAATAATCAACGCTGCACTTCTGCCTTCGACATCAGGGATGCCGCTGTCACGAGCTGCATAGGCGATCGCAGCGGTTTCGTTTACATCCAGCGACGGATCGAGGACGAGTTGGGAACCTTCGAGGGCGATCGCGGCGATGTTCATGCCGATGGAGCTATCACCAGGCGATGACGTGTAGATGGGCACACCGCACTCATAAGCGGTCGCCAACAGGCAGGAGTTTTTTACACCCACTTGCTTTTCCACTTCGCTCACGTACTTGCCCAGCAGATAGTGAAACTCTGCCGTGCTCATGCGCTTCTGGAACGGTTCTGCCTTCAGCAGTTCGCGCAAAAACGCATCGGTTTCCAGCAACACATCATAGTCAAACACAATGTCGTAGATACGAATGCGACCTTCTTGACGTAGTTTTACATCGTCCAGAAAGGGGCTGCTGGAGTAGAGTTCCAGTCCCAAGCCGTAGTGCATATCGTGATACAGGTTTGCGCCCGTGCTGATGATCCAGTCCACAAACCCGTGACGCATTAAGGGGGCGAGTACCGATACCCCAAAGCCTGCGGGGGTCATGGCTCCAGAGAGGCTCAAGCCTACGGTGACACCGGGTTGCATCACTTCGCGGCTCAACAGGTGACAGATTTCGCGTAAGCGGGCAGAGTTGTATGCCGTGAAATAACCGTCAATCAGGTCAACAACGCTGATGGAGGCAGGCATGGGGGAGGGTGCGATTTTTTGACTAAGCAATTTCGACATTGTTTGACTCCAAAAAGAATGGACAGCATAGAAGAATAGAGAGGGTTTACAGACATCACCTCAACGGAACCGATACCCCAACAGCAGCAGGGGCAAGCAATCGCGGCACAGGTGGGGCTATTAAAACAAGCTTGGCAAGAACGGGCTGCAACTTAGCTCGCTCACCTCAGGTTTCCCGACCAAGAGAGCAAAGTAGACCTGATCACGTGTGCGAACAAAGACATCGGTTCGGATCACGATCGCGCATTTAAAGCTGCGATCGCACCACCGTCAAAAGGACAAAGCCTCTACCGACCTTACGAACCTGTTGCAAAGCGTGCATCAACGCACAAAATTAATTCAGCCTTCAATTCAGAAATTCCCCTATAGAGAACCTGACCGACCCAGTTCGCAATGCAGAGAAGCAATTCGCTGAAGAATCATTCAAGCCAATCGCTACTGCTCGTGAACCTTAAGTTACAGGTCGATCAGCTCATACTGGGCGCTTCACAACGATCAGCCCAGGACAGCGCGGGATCGCATTGCCGCTTCCGCTTTAGCTTCATCTCTAGATACCAGAGCGGTCTCCAGGGGTATCCAGTTAAGGAAGGAAGTTTCAATGCTTTTTACACAACCTTCTGACACTAACATCATTAATTTAGCACTAATGTTTCAGGGCTTCTTCACCAAACGGATGATTTTTTCGTTTTTGTCTTAGTCTGTAGCTAAAACAACATCAATGACTCTCTTTCGTGCTTTCAAAGTTGAGATTAAAGTAGTTATAGAGTGCTTAGAGGTTTTCAGCGACTAGCAGTCAGCTATCAGCACATCACTCTCATAGGCTTGCTTTGACATCCACAAAGAACATTCACATAGATACCGTGACGACATTGCCTACAAACAATCAATCTCAGTCCGATCGCCCCCAACCCAATCGGGCTTCCTCACTCACCGCCGAGCAACATCGCCAAAAAATGGAACGGCGTAAGGACGTGCAGGAGCAACGCCTTGCCGACATGGTTGCCGAAAAGGGATTGGTCATCGTGCATACGGGCAACGGTAAGGGCAAAACGACCGCTGCGCTTGGGATGGTGCTGCGATCGCTCGGTCATGGCTATCGTGTGGCGATCGTCCAGTTCATTAAAGGAGCTTGGGAACCTGCCGAGAAAGCTGCTTTTAGCCATTGGTCAGAGCAGTTGGAATTTCACGCGATGGGCGAAGGCTTTACCTGGGAAACGCAGGATCGCGATCGAGATACCCAAAAGGCTCAGGAAGCCTGGGAAAAGGCGCTCACGTTTATTCAAGATCCCGACTTCAGGCTCGTTTTGCTAGATGAAGTCAACATCGCGCTCAAGTTGGGCTACCTGACCGTTGAGCAAGTCTTAGCAGGACTGGAACAAAAGCCGGTCGATTCTCATGTGATTTTGACTGGCAGAGGTGCACCAAAGGAGTTGTGCGATCGTGCTGATCTCGTCACCGAAATGACACTCGTAAAACATCCCTTCCGCGAACAAGGCGTTAAAGCCCAGGCGGGCATCGAGTTTTGAGGTGGTGGGCGATCGCATCGTCCTAAGCGTCACCTTCCTGCAAACTCTATCCTTTCTGACTCGCTAGAGCCACTAAATTCGCCACGCTTTCAGCCAAGAGCTTAACAGTATCTGCTTGCTGCTTTGCTGCTTCTGCCTGCTGCTTCGCTGTTGCTGACTGCTCTTGGACTAATGCTTTTAGCTCTGCCAGTCCATCAGTAATGTGTGCCATTTGCGCGGTCTGCTGCTGCATTTGTGCAGTCTGCTGCTGCATTTGTGCGGTTCGCTCTTGCGCTGCCATCCTGAGTTCTGTGAGCCCCTCGGTGAAGTGTCCGATCTGGTCAGTCAATACATCGAGTTTCTGGTTCTGCTGGCTAAAGCCCTGCTCAATGAAGAGAGCAAGGCTGGCAAGTGCCTGCTGAAAACTCGGTTCTAACGGTTCATTCCAACTGGTCATGGTTTCTTTGCGATCGCGCTAGTGCGCTGATTATACCCAACGATCGATCATCTAGGCATGGAGTGGCTGAAGGGCAAGCCTAAAGAATCGGCAGTACTTGGTTTTTGCTAAACAAATTGGGGAAGTATCAGTCCACAAGGTTTGGAAGCATCGATAATGAATGGTCAGTGGTTAACCCTACCTTCTGACTCTTGGTTCCTGACTGGAAAGTCACTATCTCTTTTGAGCCATAGTTAGTACAATTGTTCGGATGCGAGGCTCTCTCAAAACGCTTCGCCAACGCCCTTTCCCTCCCTCCCGCTAACTGGCTTGATCATGGAAATTCTCTCAGTTAGCCTTAAGAACTTTAAGTCGCATAGCGATCGCCACTTCACCTTTCAACCAGGCACCAACGCTATCTGTGGCGAGAATGGTGCGGGGAAGACCAGTATTCTGGAGGCGATCGCCTGGGTACTGTTTGACTATGCAGGTGACTACAACAAAGAGGATTTGATTCGCAACGGCGCTGCCAGCGCTCAAGTGCGGGTTGCGTTCATTTCTAGCCGCGATGGGCGTACGTATGAAGTGCAGCGCTGCACCAGCAAGAGCTACACGCTCTATGATCCCCAGCTTGATGAGCGTCTGCCCTACACCCGCATCAAAGAAGAGGTGATGCCCTGGCTACGAGAGCATTTAGGTGTGGCAGCGGGAACGGATTTGAGTCAGTTGTTTTCCAGTACGATCGGCGTGCCACAGGGCACCTTTGCAGTGGATTTCTTGCTAACCAAAGAAAAGCGCAAGCCCATTTTTGACAAGATTTTGAAGGTCGAAGAGTACCAACAAAGCTGGAAAAAGCTAGGCGAATTGGAAAAATACGCCAAAAGTCAGGTGGAAAGCCTGGAGCAGGAAATTGCTCACTACGACGAAGACTTAGAGCAACTGGCACCGCTGCTGCAAAAGCATCAGGAGCAGAGTCAGGCGGTTGAGTGCGTGCAGGCAGAGCTACAGCAAGCCCAGATAGCGTTGGCGCAATTGCAGCAGGAGCAGGAGCAACTCAGCGCTCAAGCCACTCAGATGCAGCAGTTTAACGGTCAGCTAGAAAAGCTGATTAACCGCATTCAAACTCAGTCAGTACTGGTAGAACGGTTGCGCCTTGACCTGCAAGAGGCAGAACAAGCTGTGGCAATCTGCACAGCAAACCGTGAGGCATATCAGGCGTTCTTGGAGGCAGAAAAAACGCTGAAGGTACTGGAGCAGCAGCAGCGATCGGAACGCGAACTTCAGCAAAAGCGCCAGTACAATCAAGAGCAGTTGCGCGATCGCCAAACCAAATTAGCAACACTCACTCATCAACTCGATCGCCTTCAGCAAGCAAAAGCGGACCTTACACAACTAGAGCCGCTGATTGAACAGCAGCAGCAGCTTGAGCAAGCCCTGAAAGCGCTCGGACAGGAACTTCAGACTTGCCTCAACGGGCAGCGCACCGCCAAAGACCAGGAGAAGCGTCTGTCTCAAGTACAGACTCGTGTCACGCAAATCGACAAGGACATCAGCCGTCTTCGATCGCTGGAAGCCCTAGTACGACAAATTCCTGCGTTGGAGCAACAGCAGCAGCGCTATCAACAGCAGCTTAGTCGCATTGCTGCCGCCGCCCAGTTTGAAGCGGATTTGCGGCAGTTGCTAGAGCAGTCAGAAGACGCAGGCGATCGCTACCTGACTCAAGCCGAGCAAGCCCAGGCAACGCTCAAAGACCTCCAGCGCACCGTGCCACTCTGGAGTGCACCGTTAGAGCTGGCGCTGACCACCCTTCAGAGTGGAGTCAACTGGCAGCAGCAGCTTATGACTGCTCTTCAATCGATTCTGAAAGATCTGGCAGAGCAGACTTCGGAAGCTCGGTTGTCACAACGCTTACAAAAACTCCAGGCAGACTTGCAAATGGCGCGACAGCAGCAGCTTGAGTTTTCGAGCTTAGAGCGCCTGCTGAACGATCGAGCCGATCGCGCTGAAGAGGCGATCGCGCTCCAGGCAAGCTTGACCGAGTTACATACTCACTTGACCGCAGAACCATTTTTACAAAAGCAACAGACGCGGCTTGCCCAAGACCTTGAGGCGTTGGGCGATCCCCGTGGTCGCAGTCGGTTATGGCAGCAGGAACTTCAGCAAGAACCTACGTTAAAAACAAAAAACCAGGCATTACAGGCATCGCTTGCAACCGATCAGCAAGCGATCGCCGCGCTCGATCAGCAGCTTGCCGCCTTCTCGACTCTAGCTGAAGCGTTGCAAGCCCAACAGTCGCTGCGAGAACAGCATCGGGCAGCACATCAGGAGTATTTAGAGAATCAAAAGCAGGCGAACAGTCGGCGAGAACGGCAGCAGCAGTTGCAAGCGGCGATCGCTCAACTCCAAACGTTGGAGCAAGAAACGAAGACCGTCAGTGACGATCGCGATCGTCTTAACGCAACGTTTGATGCGGCTCATTTTCAAACCGTTCAAACTGCCTACCAACAGATGAAAGAGCGCGCCATTGGGCTGAATGCCAGCCTGCCAGAGAAGCTTAAATATCTGGACGCATTGAACCAGCAGTTGACCCGATTGGAAACCACACAGACCAAGCGATCGCACACTCAAGTCTCCTTAGAGCAAAAGCGGAAGCTTCAGCGGTTCGTTAAGTTTGCCCGTGACGCTTACAAAAAAGCTGGACCGCGCATCACTGAACGTTACGTCCAAAATATTTCTCGCGAGGCAGACCGACTGTTTCGCGAACTGTTGAATCGTCCTAATGTGGGATTGGAATGGACACGAGAGTACGAAATCATGGTGCAAGAAGGTGCGCATACTCGACGGTTCATCAACCTTTCTGGTGGAGAACAAATGTGTGCAGCGTTAGCGGTACGTCTGGCATTGCTCAAAGTGCTGGCAGATATTGATGTGGCGTTCTTTGATGAGCCAACGACTAATATGGATAAACCCCGTCGGGATCATCTGGCAGAAGCGATCGCCAACATCAAAACCTTCCGTCAGCTCTTCGTCATTAGCCACGATGACACGTTCGAGAAAGTGACTGAAAACATCATTCTGGTAGAACGCGAACCTTAAAAACCCCTAAAAAGGGACACAATTTCTCATGTCCCTTCTCAAGCTATTGGTAGTTACCAACTATTTTTTCGCTTGTTTCTGAAAATCGGCTTTACAAACATTCAGAATACGGTGGTCATTTTCACTGATTTTACCGAGGCGCTGAAAGCCTTGCAGTCCCATGTCCTGGAAGGCTGGATTGCCTTGAGACGCAACATTGGAAGTTTTTTCTAACGCAATTTCAAACGGGTTAGTGCTGCGATCGTAGCTATTCACCACCGTTAGTGCGAGCTGATCGCCCTGAAACTTACCGGAGGTGCAATCGAAGGACGATCGCGGCATATAAAGCGCCCCAACGACGTTTCCTTGCTTCGATTCAAACACAAAGTAACCTTGACCAACCTGATCGGGCTGCGCCGATTGCCCATACAGATACACGCCGTCTGGCAAGGCTTGCTTGGTGGCTTGCGGTTTTGGTGCAGCTTCAGCGACAACGATCGCAGGCAGTAAAGCAGCGCTGAGTAAACCAACCGTTAGCGATAAACCTGCCAACAAATGGCGAGAACGGCTGCTGTGAGAAAACCACGGTGAGATGGCATTAATAAGAGAGTTTCGCATCGCGTTTCTCCTCTGGACTAAACGATGGCTTAAAAAAGAAATCTTTTGAATGACACGCCCCAGCTTGAAGGCATGGTGTGGAACTGACTGAGGTAGATACACAGTGATTTAAGCGGTTCCAGAACGTACTAACAGTCTATGACGGACTCGAACGCTCCACATCATCCCTCTGACTCACCTTATTGGGTGGATATAAGTCACTTTTGACAGATTTAGCCAGGACTTCTGCTTGTGGTTCGGCTGATTCTGCCTGTGGTCTTTCACCGCTCTATGACTATCAAATCATTAAGAGCAGGCTCCTACAATTACATTTAGTGACAGTAGTTGACTGTGTGGTCTTTGCTTGTGCTGGGTACTATCTAAAGAAGGGTGAAGCGACAGCTAACGGTTCAACGGTCAGGCTACAACCATTCTTTTTGGATGGCTTCTACAGTCTTGGTAGCAGCTTGAGACCGATTTACCAATGCGTTGGAACTGCTGTAGATCAGGGCAAGCGCTCTTGTGTGAGGCAAGCTTCAAGCACAGCAACTCATCTGGAACAGTGACCTTTGAGTAAACACTGCGAACCATCAGCCCGTTCTCCGCTCAAAAGGCGTTAGACGCAATGGCAGTATGAGCTGCGATCGCTCGTTTTGTGAGTCTTGCTGGCGATGAAGGTCTTTGCCAGTGCCACGCTTGCCTTCAATTGTTGTCAATTTGTTTCTTGCTCTACCGTTTCTTTTGCCCCAGCCCAAATTCTTGCAGCTTACATGACGGATTTCCGCTTTAACCCCAAAGGGATAGTCAGAAACGGTCGCCGTTGGCTCACGCTGGCTCTAAAGCATCCTGCGTTCTTGTCTAGCCTCCTGGCTACTGGTTTAGTACTCGGCGTTCGTCAAGCTGGTGGGCTTCAATCGTTAGAGTTACTGGCGTTTGACCAAATGGTGCGACTGCGCCCCAGTGCTGGTGCAGATCCGAGATTGCTTGTTGTAGCCATCACTGAAGACGATATTCGATCGCAGAATCGGTGGCCTATTTCTGATCAGGTCGTCGCTCAGCTACTGGCGAAGTTAAACCAGTACCAACCCAAAGCGATCGGGCTAGACCTTTATCGTGATGTACCGCAAGCGCCGGGGCATGAGGTGTTGCTAAAGCAACTGCAAACTAGCAATGTGACGACCGTGATGCTTCTGGGCGATGCTGACAATAGTAGTGTGCCACCACCACCGGGCGTATCTAGCGATCGCGTTGGCTTCAGCGATTTTGTAGTTGACCCTGATGCCGTTGTGCGACGAAATCTGCTGCTTGTCACATCAAAAAACGAAAAATTTCACTCGTTTGCCCTCCGCCTGAGCCTGCAATACCTGGCTGACAAACAACTGTCATTTCGCGTCAGTCCCAATGCTTTACACCTTGGCAACGCGGACTTTCCGGCGCTAGATTCCAGTGCTGGTGGATATCATGCCCTCGACGATCGTGGCTATCAGGTGCTGCTTGACTACCGTGCTAACCGTGTGGCACGGCAAGTCACACTCACTCAAGTGCTAAAGGGAGAGCTTCAGCCAGAGTGGGTGAAAGACAAGCTCGTGTTGATTGGTACGACAGCGCCCAGCGGCAAAGATTTATTTTTAACACCGTACAATTTATCGGCAACGCAGCAGACCCCGAAAACGCCAGGAGTCTTAATTCACGCTCAAATGGTGAGTCAGATTCTCGGTCGTGTTTTAGACGGTACCCCCTTGCTGTGGTACTGGTCTGAGTTGGCTGAAGTGTTGTGGCTGTGGCTATGGGCAATGGCGGGCGGCGTTTTGGCATGGCGGTTCCGTCATCCAGGTTCGTTGGTCATCATGCTTGCTACCGCAGGTGGCGGTCTCTTCTGCATCTGCTTTGGGCTTTTATTGCAGGCTGGCTGGGTACCCGTTGTACCTGCAACGATCGCCCTTCTGCTGGCTACGGCTGGTGTAGTGGTTTATCGACTGCTGCACGATGCGTTTCACGATGCGCTGACGGGATTGCCTAACCGCGCTTTGTTTATGAAGCAGCTCCAGTGGGTGATCAAGCAGCAGCCCCTTTTCAAGCAGAGCAAGCGAGCAGAGGCACCCACGATCGCGGTTCTTTTTCTCGGTCTGGATGGGTTCAAAGCGATTAACGACAGCTTTGGGCATCGCCTGGGTGATCAGCTTTTGGTGGCAACGACCGATCGGCTTAAAGCCTGTCTGCATCCGACCGATCAGCTAGCACGGGTTGGCGGTGATGAGTTTGTTGTCTTGCGCCGTCATGTGCAAGATCCAGACGAAGTGACCCACCTGGCAGATCAGCTTCAGCGGCAGGTCACGCTACCAATCACGCTCAATGGGCAAGAGGTGTTTAGCACTGCCAGTATTGGGATAGTGCTCGGTCGCGCCGATGCAGATTATGAGCCTGAAGACATTCTGCGGGATGCTCATACCGCGATGTATCGGGCAAAAGCATCAGGCAAAGCGCGCCATGAGATGTTTGTCACAGGGATGCGCGTGCAGGTGATGACGCGTCTCCAGCTTGAAACCGATTTGCGTCGTGCGGTGGAACGACAAGAATTTCGACTCCATTACCAACCCTTGATTTCGCTGGAAACAGGCAAAATTGCTGGCTTTGAAGCGTTAGTGCGCTGGCAGCACCCCGATCGCGGCTTGGTGCCTCCCAACGATTTTATCCCTGTAGCGGAAGAAACCGATTTGATCATTCCAATGGGGAAATGGATTACGCACGAAGCGTGTCGTCAACTGCGCCTGTGGCAAGAAAAGTTTCCTAGAGAGCAGCCGTTGATCGTCAGCGTCAATTTGTCGGGCAAGCAATTTTCGCAGCCAGATTTAGTGGAACATATTGAACATACGCTGCAAGAAACAGCACTGGATGGGCATAGTCTGAAACTGGAAATTACTGAAAGCATAGCAATGACGGATGTAGCATCCACGATCGCCCTACTTCAGCGTCTCAAAGACCTCCATCTACAGCTCAGCATTGATGACTTTGGCACAGGCTACTCCTCATTGAGCTACCTGCATCGCTTCCCGACTGACACCATCAAGGTCGATCGCTCCTTCGTGAGCCGCATGGGGGACGAAAGTGAAGATGCCCAAATCGTTCAAACCATCATCATTTTGGGACACAATTTGAACATGGATATTGTGGCAGAAGGGGTTGAAACTGCTGAACAACTTGCCAGCCTGCGCGCACTGAAATGCGAATATGGGCAGGGCTTTTTCTTTTCTAAGCCTTTAGCAGCAGAAGCCGCAGAAGCCTTGTTGCAAACCGATCCGGAGTGGTAAGCGAGAAGTGGGATGGAGAGTTTGAGTTGGAAGAGAGAGGAGAGGCGTGAGAAGTAAGGGAGGTTTTGACTTTAGCCTTTAGCCTTTAACGTATACTAACTCTGTGAAAGCCACTTGCTGCGGGGACGTTGACCGATGCAAAGAATTTGGATGGGCATTTGGGCGGTTATTTTGGTTGCCTTGCTCACTGCCTGTAGCTTCCCAATTGGAGCACCTAACCGTCACCTGGTGGAGCGGGCGATCGTGCTGCAATTGCGCCAAACCCAAGCAGCGCTCAACCAACAGCTCCGGCTAGACGTGCAGCCAACGGATCTTGAAATCAGGCGGGTTGTCATTGCAGACCAAACGCCCATGACGATCGAAGACCTGAAGGCGTTTCGCGTGCGCGGCACATACAATGTCACCACGAAACTACCAACACGGCAGATTACAGAGCAGCAAAACCCGTTTGATGTCTATCTTCAGCGGCAAAAAGAGGGTAAAACCTGGCATCTTGCGCGCTTGCAAGCAGATGATAACGGTGAGCCAACTTGGCTAACGCAGCGTATTGAATGAGACTGGCGCTGGATCGAGCTATGACGGGCTAAAGCGGTTCTACGTCGAGCACTTTTACCCAAGCTATGGGGTTTTAAGGAAAGAGGGTATGAGTTCGCGAGTCTCATGCCCCCATCACTCAGCTTGCTCTGCGTTTGAGCGGTGTCAGGTTTCTAACGGCGATACTCATAGTGACCGGGAACCCAGACGCGACTACGACGTGAGTAGTCCCAACGTCCCGCTACCCATACTCGGCGCTCAACGCGGCGAGGGGCTTGCACTACAACGGGAGTGCGAGCAGGGGCGCGA
>JACMKO010000370.1 GCA_014380065.1 Leptolyngbya sp. ES-bin-22
CTAAGAAATTGCTGGATCAGGTGCGGGATGCGATTCGTCTCAAGCACTACGCCTAACGCACTGAAGAAACTTATGTGCAGTGGATTCGCCGCTACATCCTGTTTCACAATAAGCGCCATCCTAGGGAGATGGGCAAAGCTGCAAGCGAAGCATTCCTCACCCATTTAGCTGTCGAGGGGCAGGTTTCTGCTTCAACCCAAAATCAAGCCCTCAGTGCCTTGCTGTTTCTCTATCGGGAGGTGCTTCATCTGGAGATGTTGGGTATCGATGCCGTTCGAGCCAAACGACCGCAGTCTGTGCCAACGGTGTTAACCAAACAGGAGGCGGTCTCCGTGATCCAGCAGTGTGACGGTATTTATCAACTAGTCGTGAAGCTACTTTACGGGAGTGGGCTTCGCCTGATTGAAGGTTGCGCTTGCGAGTGAAGGATATTGACTTTGCTCAACAGCAAATTGTGGTCAGAGACGGTAAAGGCAGCAAGAGCCGTGTGACGTTGCTGCCATTGAGTGTAGCAGCGGAATTGCTAGATCATCTAGTGGGTGTTGAACGACAGCACCAACGGGACTTGAGCCGAGGGTTTGGAGCCTTGAATCTACCCTTTGCGCTTGAGCGCAAATATCCGAACGCCAACCGGGAATGGCTTTGGCAGTATGTCTTTCCATCCGGTGCGATGACCAAAGATCCACACAGCGGGCTCATGTGTCGGCATCATTTACATGAGAGTGGAGTCCAAAAAGCGGTGAAACAAGCCGCAAGGGCTGTAAGGCTTACCAAGCGGATTGGCTGTCACGCCTGCCGGCACAGCTTTGCCACTCATTTGTGAGAGAACGGGTATGACATCCGCACGATTCAAGAACTGCTTGGGCACAAGGACGTTAAAACAACCATGCTTTACACCCATGTGCTGAACCGGGGTAGGCGAGGCGTTCGTAGTCCACTTGATGGGTGACGATGCATTGGGCATCAACGAGCTACCACCCAACGTGAATGTCTACCAGTTCTTAGCTTTAATTGGCGATCGCCTGCCTGGCACTTCTGCGCCCCACGCAACTAATCAAGCCTTTCAAGGCGATTAGTAAAGCCGATGAATCAAGCCTTTCATTAGCAAGGCTGCTAGTGATTTATACCCCTCCGGGGCAAATGGCTCATTTTTACACGAATCGTTGCCATACCCCGGCATTGGGCGATCGCCGCTTCTGCTCCGTTGTGTCTGTGGGTGTAGGTGCGTTGCTGTTTGCCGCCATGAATGATGCAATCTTAACGGTGAGGGTGTAACCTAGCCCATGTTTTCTAGCAGTTTTGCTATCTGTTCAGGATTGGGAAGCTGTCCTTTCAGCTCTTTGGGCAGGGTAGACACCATTCGGTATGTGTCAACCCCAATCGGTTTATCCGAGTCTTTAAGGGCATACTCCACAATGGTTTTGTCTTTGGACTTGCACAAAACGATGCCCATCGAGGGGTTCTCATCGTCGAGGCGTACCTTCTCGTTCAAAACGGCGAGATAAAATTGCATTTTGCCGACATATTCGGGCTGAAACTTACCAATCTTGAGGTCAACCGCAATCAGGCATTTTAAGCGGCGATGATACAGCAGCAGGTCAATGAAAAGCAGCGCAGTGCCCCTCCCGGCTTCAACGAATGGTATGACCTGGTGTGACTGAGCAGCAAGAATGGCGCGATTTGCAAATGAGTGGCGTTTTCTGTCAACGCCGGAAACTTCTACTGATCGAGGCTTTCAGTCTGCTTTCAAGCGTTAAGCTTGAAGCATCGATTAGAAGAGCTTGAGGGTGAGAACGCTTTACCGAAGCTGCTTGCACCGATTGCGCCATTGATTTGCTAATCGCGCCAGATCATTTGCTAAATCACAACAGCGCACAGTGCTCCCATGAGCGGTAGCCTCAGGATCGAGGACGTCCCCGGTCCTGATTGCCCCCTCCAGGCGGTCTGCCGCTCTCGCGGGGTTGGGCTTTGCTCACTCTGAGGTCACGCCCCATCCACTCAGCGCCATCCAACGCCTCGATCGCCGCTGCTTCCTCCGCTTCTGAGGACAGTTCCACAAAGCCAAAGCCACGCGGTTTTCCCGTTTCCCGGTCTGTCGGAATTTTCACAGACCGAACGGTGCCGTATTCAGCAAAGACGTCTGTCAGGTCTGCTTGGGTTGCATCGAAGGATAAGCCGCCAACAAAAATGGTCATACTGTTCTTGATCACTGGGGGAGATGAAGGCATTGAGTGCCAGAAGTCTCTGCATTCGCTATGATAACCGTTGTGCCAAAATCCGAAGGTTCAGGGGATTTCATCTTCTCTCACAAACTTTCTTCACCTGATATACAGTGATTTTTTATGGGTCGTGGAGGCACATGAGTGTCGTTCAAGCAGTCAAGCTAGAGCTGGCTGCCCTTTCGACTAGAGCCAGCTTGGTCATCCTGCTGACCGAGTGATCGGTGACTGGAAAGCCGATCAGCAGCAACATGCAGCAGCGGCAGTTTACTGAGCGACACTCCTTTGTCTCGCTGTCCTTTAATTTGGCACTGTACATCCTACAAAGGCAGCAAAAACCTTGAGTTAGCCTGCACTAAGAGTTTTTGGGGCGGCTA
>JACMKO010000371.1 GCA_014380065.1 Leptolyngbya sp. ES-bin-22
GGTTTTTGGTTTTTGGTTGTTAGCTGAAGAAACTAGACAGTACAGACTCAAAACTCCTCTCCCCTCACTCCTCACTCCTCATGCCAGCCGAAATTGAGCGTAAATTTCTTGTTAAGGGTGATGCATGGCGATCGCTAGCGACTGGCATTGCTTACTCTCAGGGATATATTGTCTCAACAGAGGGACGTACAGTGCGCGTACGAGTCGTGGGAGAGCAAGGTTACCTGACTATCAAAGGAGCGACCTCTGGCATTACACGGGCAGAGTTTGAATATCCAATTCCTGTAGATGACGCACTAGAAATGCAGCATACATTATGCGATCCGCCGTTGATTCAAAAGAAGCGGCACAAAATTGAGTATGCAGGCTTAGTTTGGGAAGTGGATGAGTTTGAAGGCGAAAACCAGGGCTTAATCGTGGCAGAGGTGGAGCTGGAGGATGTAAAGCAGACGATCGCGTTGCCCGACTGGATCGATCGCGAAGTCTCTGATGATCCCCGCTACTTTAATGCAAATCTGGTAAAGCATCCCTTTAGTGAGTGGGTGAAGGAGTTGTAAGTTAGCGCCGACTGCTCCGACTGACTTCTACTAATAACTCACAACCTCTCCTGTCCTCTTCCTCTCTCAAACATTCAGCGCTTGTCTGATCTGTGCCACGATCGCGGTAGGCGACTGATCAATATCTATCTGGAATGCGTCTTCGGGTTCTTCCAGCGTGTCAAACTGGCTTTGCAACAGGTCTGCTGGCATATAGTGTTCCTGGCGTTGCTGTAAGCGCTGCTGAATGAGCGCAAACGAACCTTTAAGATAAACTTGCTTCACTTGCGATGATTGGCAGAGCCTTTGGCGATACTCAGCCTTGAGCGCGGAACAAGCCAGGACGGTGTTGGTCTGCGTTTGTAACCATCCCGCGATCGCTTGCTGCATTGCCAGCAGCCAGGGCAGTCGATCAATATCGCTCAAGGGGATGCCACGGCGCATCTTTTCAATATTCGCGGCTGAGTGAAAACGATCGGCATCTTGAAACTGCCAGTGCAATGTCTCCGACAACTGTTGACCGATCGTGGTTTTGCCAGCACCAGAGACACCCATCACGAGAATAATCATCGCCGCAGCCATATTCACGCAAAGGAACGGTTCATGTATGATAAGTACGGTATCTCTACTTTATTAGAGTAGATTTTTGCTTAAGGCTCTGTTGAGCTTTGCAGACTTCAACTATTTTACTGATTACTTTTCTTGCTTATGACTGCAACGTCTTCGGATTCTACTCCCACCTGGCTCAAATGGCTGGGTGTCACGGCACGGCTTCCCTGGATCTGGATTCTGCCGACAGCCTACCTTTTCTTCATGCTGTTTCTACCAACGGTCGCGCTCCTGCTGAAAGCAAGCACCGAAGGACCAGCGCGTTTTTGGAGCATTGCCACTAGCCCGATCGCGCTTGATGCCTACAGAGTGACCTTTAGTACCGCTCTAGTCACTGCCTTTATCAATGGTGTTTTTGGGCTGCTGATTGCATGGGTACTGGTGCGCTACGAGTTTCCATTCAAGAAGATCATTGATGCTGCGGTTGACTTGCCATTTGCACTACCCACATCCGTTGCGGGTTTAACGTTGGCAACGGTCTACAGCGAGAATGGCTGGATCGGTTCTCTCTTTGCGCCGCTGGGCATTAAGCTTGCGTTTACTCAGTGGGGCGTAGCGATCGCCATGCTGCTCATTTCGCTACCCTTTGTGGTGCGAACGGTGCAGCCTGTCTTGACCGATTTAGAGCGGGAAATCGAAGAAGCTGCCTGGTGTCTGGGAGCCAGCAAGTTTCAAACGTTCTGGCGCGTGTTGCTGCCGCCGATTATGCCTGCTGCCCTGACGGGAATCGCTTTGGGCTTTTCGCGAGCGGTTGGCGAATACGGCTCGGTGGTGATTGTGTCGTCCAACACGCCTTACAAAGATTTGATTGCACCCGTATTGGTCTTTCAGCGGTTAGAGCAGTACGACTATTCTGGGGCAACGGTCATTGGCGCTGTGCTGTTGGGCATTTCGTTAGCGCTGTTAGTGCTGATTAATCTGCTTCAAGCTTGGGGGCGGCGATATGGCTAGTCTTGGATCATCACTAAAACCATCCGAGGCTGCGTCTACAGCCAAAGAAGTAAAGCCGCGCGATTGGGCAAAAATTGGCTTGATTACAACGGCAGTGCTTTATCTCACCCTCATTCTTTTTATCCCAGCACTCAATGTCTTTGTCCAAGCCTTTAGTAAAGGTATCGGACCGTTTCTGGCTAACCTGACTGAGCCAGCGTTCCAAAATGCGGTGAAGTTAACGTTTATCATTGCCGCGATCGCCGTGCCAGTGAACACCGTTTTTGGGCTATGTGCTGCCTGGGTTATTGCTCGTAAGCGGTTTCGTGGTCGTGCTCTGCTCATTAGCATTCTGGACGTGCCCTTTTCGGTGTCTCCTGTTGTTGCAGGTTTGATGATTGTGTTGCTCTATGGGCGCAACGGCTGGTTTGGTCCTTTTTTAGAAGCGCATGACATCAAAATCATTTTTGCCCTACCAGGGATGGTGCTGGCAACGGCGTTTGTGACCCTCCCTTTTGTGGCGCGTGAGGTGATTCCGGTACTCGAAGAGCTTGGCACTGACCAGGAAGAAGCAGCTCAGACGCTAGGGGCAAACAATTGGCAAATTTTTTGGCGCGTCACCTTGCCCAGCATTCGTTGGGGCTTGCTTTACGGCGTACTGCTCACCAACGCCAGGGCAATGGGCGAGTTTGGTGCCATCTCCGTTGTTTCCGGCAATATCGCCAGCAAGACTCAGACTCTACCTTTGTTTGTGGAAGAGTCTTACAAGCAGTATCAAACAGAATCTGCCTATTCTGCGGCGGTGCTGTTGGCGCTTTTGGCAGTGGTTACCCTCGTGCTGAAAGAAATTTTGGAGCGCAAAACTCGCATAAAAGAGGTCAAGGAGGACACTTAAATGGCAAACGACAGCCTCTCTGAAGAATCGCTGGCAGCACGACAGCCGAAGCATGCCTCCATGCTTGCCAATGAGCATGACTCTCGTCCCACCCAAACTCGCATCAGGCTTCGGATTCCCAAAAACTATCACGATGAGCCTGTTATTTCCCGGCTGTCGTCCCATTATGGGTTGACCGTCAATATTACGGCTGCTTTACTGGGTGCAAATGCTAGAGATGATGGTTGGTTTGACCTGGAGCTGCGGGGCACCCATGAACAAATTCGCAGTGCTTTACTCTACTTCAATGAGCTTGATCTAGAAATTTGGAGTGGTGACACTGAGGAGCAGAGCGACGGCTGGTAGTAAAAAGCCGCGATCGCAGCATCCTTTCGGCAGTAATTCCAAGTGAAAACGCTGGAGTTTCAAAGCGCTCTCAGTATGGCGCAGCCGTAGGACGGTTAAAAAAATGTCCAGTGCTGGGTTACTTGCGCACGTTATCTTTGTAAGTTAGTGCAGAAGTTGTAACCACCAACTTTCTAACCGGGGGCATTGCGATCTGAAAAGAGGGGCAATGACCTGAGCACGTTGACGATCGAAGAGGTAGCAAAATAATGAAGCGCTCGTTTAATGCAGCCCACTTGAATCCTGACAAGCTGAAGCGACTAAAAACCTTGATGGCGCTGTTGGTAAAAGCAAAAGCCTTTCAAGATGCTTCTGTACGGGTTGTCCATCACTACACCCAACCTGAGTGGAACGACTTCACGTTGGAGCCGCTTGCCTGCGGCGAGCAGAGCTATATGCATGGTCATGGTGGCATAATCCAGCGAGGCGACCACATTATGTTGCAAAATGGCTCTGATGCTGACTGCTACCGAGTCGATGAAATTGACTATGATGCAAAGCCGTCCGACTTTTGGGTGGCGCTATTGCAGCCATGTTCCGAACTCTCCGATCGCCGCTTTTGGATGCAACCAGGGCATGAGCGTAGACAAGCGCCATACCCTCAATCATGTCCAATCTGCTCCTACGTCGATAAAAAGTCGCTATAACAATTTGCCAAAATCGTCAAACAATGTAAATAATTTGTTATATTAATTTACATAGCGCAACAAGAGGGCATATAGCGCTGTTCCTACTGTCAAGCTTACGGTTTTACCCCATTGGGTTATGGGAGGTCGCTATGAATCAAGAAGTCGAACTTACTTTAGATCAACTGTTCAGTCTCAGGCTCTTTACAGATCAAGTACAGCAAATGTCTCGAGAACAGGCGCAAGCCTTTCTCATTGAGCAGTACAAGCAAATGCTGCTTCAGAAAACGCTGTATCAGGAGCTTTTGAAGCAGGAGTGGAAACTGGGTCTAGGCTTTGCTTCTCTCTAATTTGGGATGCCATCCTAGCTTTTTCACTCGAATCCGCCTTCCGCATCACGAAACTTGGCGCAACGATCGTGACACGTTAAACTGAACGCAGCTTCTAACGCTTTCAAAGCGCCTCTGTAAGAGAACCGTAACGGCTGGGTTGGGGGCTTTACGCCTCAAGCTGAGCTTTAGAACGGTCGTCTAACCACGATCGAGCTTGTGTCTGCGCTGCTTGTGGAATTGTTTTCAGGTCAAGATGTGCCGCACTTCCGGCATTGACTGTAGGTCAGCCAGTCCCGTTTCGTTCGACCAATTGTTTAGTCTGGCTGTTGTTTGCCGTGGTTCAGCCCTCTAGCTAGTGTTACTTTTTCAGTTTGATTACATTTAGCTTTAAGCTTCACAAAGGACTGTTATGACGATTAACCCAAGGATCAAGCACCGTAGTCTATTGAATTTTGTCGGTTTCAGACCCTTTTTCAACCAGCTTCCGAGTTTATTACGTCAAGCGCTCCTCACGAGTTTTTTAGTTGGTCTCATCTGGCTACCAGGACTTCCCATCAGTCCCACCTTAGCGGCACCTGATGCCGCTGTGATGCCTGTAGGGACTGCTTCACAATTGGTCAATTCCGGCACCGCTGAAAGCGATCGCATGAAAGCCCTCATTACTTGCTTACCCAAGGAATTGAGCCAGCCCAGTCTCAAACGTGCCTTGAGTGAGATGGGTAACGATCAGGTTGAGCGTACTTTAAACCTCAAGGCTGATCCCAAGCTAAGCCAGGCAGAATCGGATCTAGCGGCTTGTCTGAACCGTGAAGCATCATGAATTGAAACCCGTTCGCAGCTTTTTTACGTCATCGCTTTGTAGCTCAAAATTCCGCTCAGACTCCTTACCACAGGTGAAACGCGGCTACGCTTTCCTCATTCATTCTCACTCTGAAACCATTCAGAATCGAGCGAATGTCGGTGCTTTGAAGGATTGATCGGATTGGGGCGAACCTGCTCTAACCATTATTGATGTCAGAGAGCGAGCAGCTTTCAATGCTAGCAACGTTATGGGGGCAATCGCGATGCCCATGAACGAACTTATGCTCCGTGCTCGTGCCAGCCTTGAATTCATTCGTGATATCTAGGTGTACGGCAAAACGAATGCACAAACGGCTGAAGCTGCCTTTCAATTGCGGGACGCTGGCTATCAAAACGTTGCTGAACCAGTAGACGGTCTAAAAGCCTGGAAAACGGCTCAATATCCGATCGAGGGGGGTTAGCCCATAGTACTGGTTACCACTCGTTTGCTGTTATGAGCAATTGCACCATACTCCCACAGCTCAGCGAACGTGAGCCTGATGGGAGTTTTTTGTGAGCCGAATTTACGTGTAGCCAATTGAGTATGTGTAGCCTTCAGTACCCGATGGGCAAAGCGTGTAACAGCCTTGGTATCTCGCTTCGCACTCAACAGCAAAGCCAGCGTCTTACCATTAGAGCGACCGTTAAGCTCACATAACCGACAAATACCATCTTAGGTAGCAAACCACAGTTGCAGCCGCCGACTCCAGAGCCAGCCGCAATCAATCGGTTGTAGCGGTCGATAGAGTTGCGTGACATCCAAATGCCAGCCCAGGTCTATTAAATGATTTATCCCACCATTCAGCAATGTTTCTAACCGCTATGGCTTACGCCATGCCGTTTTCGATCGCCCAACGAGCAAGTTCGGTGCGGTTGTGTAGCCCCGTTTTGCCGAGCATATTGCTGACGTGGCTTTCGATCGTGCGCTGACTAACATTCAGTTCATCTGCGATCTCACGATTTGCCATTCCTCGCGCTACAAACTGCACGACACGAAGTTCTGTAGGCGTTAGCTCAACATCAAACGGCACCTGAATCTTGGGTCCGCTGTCATGTCCCTTACCAGGGCGATCGGCAATGCGTGCTGCCTGCTTTAGCGACGACTCCACTTGAGCCACTAGCTCTTCTGGCTCAAACGGCTTGACCATATAGACATCTGCCCCCGTATTGAGACCCTTCACCCGATCCTGACTTTGCCCTTTGGCAGACAGAAACAGCACTGGAACCCAACTGGTGCGAGGATCTTCGCGAACATGCTTCACCAATGAGTAGCCATCCATTTCAGGCATCATCACATCGCAAATGATCATGTCTGGAATTTCTCGCTCCAATACGTCTAGAGCTTCTCGTCCATTTTCAGCGGTGACTACTTCATAGCCCCGGAACTCCAGGTAGTCCTTAACGAGCAGGATTAGGTTAGGATCATCGTCAATCAGCAGCAGTCGCTTATGATTGCCCACGCTGGTTTCCTTCATGCTGTGCTACTCACTATTCCTGGGTCGATATCTCTAATGTCGCTACTGAATCTAAACGAATTTCCTGCGTTTGCTACAGGCTGTTAAACCACTTACAAACATGCACACAAAATGACTCTGGCATTTGAAACATTATTGTAGGCAGCATCGGGGGAATCGCTGAAATCTCAATAAATCTAAATACTGACTGGATACTAATTGAATATCAGGGCAGAAACACAGATTTATCGTCGGATTTCACTGTGTCATTATATAGCCTCCCTGAAAATATAGCCTTTTTGGGAAAACTGCACTGTACCGATGCAGACACTATGCACTCGCCGCCTCAGTAGGATCTTCCAGTAAAGGCATCGGAGGCAATGGATGCACAAGGAACGCATAATCCTGCACGATTTGGTTGGCAAGCAGATGCTCTTGAATGATGCGTTCAATGACAGCCGCTGTTGCACTGTGATACCACACCCCATCGGGATAGATCACCAGAATTGGCCCCTGTGTACAAACTCGCAAGCAGTTTGCTTTTGTGCGAAAGAGACAGTCAGGAGCGGTCTCGGTCGATCGGTCAAGACCCAATGCTTGAAGGCGGCGTTTGAGGTAGTCCCATGCCTCTAGGCCCACATCCTTAGCGCAACACTTGGGCTTACTCTGGTCAGCGCAAAGAAAAATGTGGCGTTGGATATGGGGTAACCCCAGTGTTTGCACACACACTGAGAGGGGTTCGGCTGTGGGATCTGAGCGGGAAACATCTTGAGCAGTCATAGACAATCATTCAGAGACAATTCTTGTCGAAACGGTAAAGCTGCACGGACAGGGGGCAAGATTGTGGTAGCACATTGCTAATCTAATCTAAAGCTTAGATGACCCATCCTGAATTTTTAGCAAAACCCTCAGACCCTAGCGCTGATAGGGCGGCTCAAGGCAATTTGCTTGGCTTGCTGACAGCCGCTTTTTATGGCTTGTTCACGCTGCTGCCAAACAGTAACAGCTTGATGGTTGCCTGGTCTTGGGTCTTCGTTTGGCAAGTAGGTCTCCTTTGCCCCGTGTTTTGGCTGCTGGGACTGTTGTGGCAAAGACGCTTGTGCTGGTTGAGACATCAGCTCGATTGGCTGGTAGGGTTACTTGTTGTAGGTTTGATGGTTTCAGCAGGGCTAGCACCCTTCCCGATGCAAGCCCATTGGTATAGTTGGGCAGCGTTTTGTTTTCTGGCGGCACTATACGCACTCAGTACCTGGTTGGCTGTGCCAGAGCGCCGATCGCCCTTACTGATAGCGCAGGGGTATTTGAGTCTGGCGTTTATTGTCATCAGCCTGACGCTTTGGAGCGCTACAACGCTGTTACCCGAACTTGCTCACTTGCAGGCATGGCAGCAGTATAGTGTCTCGTTGCCCTTCGATTTTTCGCTTGTGGAGCTACGCAATTGGGCACCTGTAGGGCACCAAAACTACGTGGCGGGTTATTTAGTTCTGACGCTGCCGCTTCTACTAGGTTTGGGCAGCAGTCAAACAGGTTGGCGACGATCGCTGTGGCTATTGGGCTTTGGACTAGGGCTGCTTGATCTTTACACCACCAGTTCGCGGGGTGGATGGCTTGGCTTAATGGCGATGGCGATCGTCGCACTTGGGGTTTTAATCTGGCGCAGTCGGCTGTCTCGCGTTTGGGTAAGCGCGATCGGGGTCGTGGGGATTGCATCGCTGGCACTGCTGGCACTGACAAACAGCCGCCTGCGATCGTTGGCAGCAGGCGCGTTGAGCGGTCAGGCAGGTGGCGAGGTGGCGTATCGGCTGATCACAATCACAACTGGCTGGTCGATGGGCTGGAGCCACGTTTTGACGGGGATCGGTCCGGGTGGGGTGCCGTTGCTGTTTCAGCGGTATCGCCCAGGCTGGGCAGGGCAGCAGGCGGAGTGGGCATATCAGCTACACAGCACTCCAGCTCACTTGTGGGCAGAGCTGGGTCTTTGGGCAGTGCTGGCGAGCGGGGGGGCGATCGTCTTGCTAGGGCTTTTGGCGATCGCCTGGTTACGTGGCGGTGCAACCGCTATCAAAACGCCACCCATACTCATCGGTTGCTTATTTAGTAGTCTGTTCGGTTATGGCATCGTCAGTTTGACCGATTACCAGCTCGACAATGTTTGTGTCAGCGGGACACTGGTTGTGTTTTTAGCCGTACTGACAGCAGAATTTCGCGATCGACAGAACCTCAGCAGCCAGGACGCAGACGATCGTAAGCCGATTGAGCTATCTGCTTCACCACCTCATCCCTTCACGCCCTTACTCCTGCATCCGTTCCGCTTTCTTCCGTTGATGGGGGTTGGCATTCTCATTGCAGCCGTCATTTGGCTGATTCCCGTCCACCGAGCCTGGCTTCTCTCTAGCCAAGGGTTCTCAGCACTTAGCCGCGGTGATGTACCCACCTTTGTCCAGCGCCTGAGTCGATCGCATCAGCTAGCCAACTGGGAACCGTACTACGCCTACCAGTTGGGTTGGAATCTAGGAAACCTGGGGCTACAGACCCGTGACCCGAAGCAACAGCAGCCACTACTCGAAGCGGGCATTTCCTGGTTGCGGCAGGCGATTCAGAGTTCACCCAACCAGGAATTTGGCTACACAAGTTTGGCGTGGCTTTTGCTGAATCGTGAGCCGAAAGCAGCCAGTCAGGCGTTCGTGCAGTCCGCGCAGTTGGTTCCAGCCAAACGAGGCGTTTTTTATGGGTTGGGTTTGAGCCTTCTGGCACAAGGGGAGTCAGAGCTGGCGATCGCCGCCATGTCGCTGGAAGTCCTCCGCGATCCGCCTTTCATCACCAGCCCGATTTGGACGCTGCCAGAGTTAAAACCGCTGTATGAGCCAGTCGCTCGTCGTGTCGAAACCGAGCTAACCGCAATGCTTGACACCGCTCAAAAGTCTGCACCGTTGGCAGCGCGATTGCACCAGATCCGGGGCGGGTTGCGCTGGTGGCAGGGAGACATCGCAGAGGCACGGTTTGACCTCATGCCCTTTGGCACGGCGCTCAGTCATGTAGTCCTTGATTTGGCAGAGGGAAAGCCAGCACCTTCTCCCCTGACGACACCCTGGGGAAGCGCGGGATCAGCGACCAATCGAAGTGGGGCACTGGCGATCGCGGCGTGGCTAGACCCAGCCAACCGCCAAACGTTGCTCCAGCAAGCCTGGATTTTTGCTACTCATACTGATCCCCCCGCCAAGCTTATGGCTGAGCTAACGGCTACAATGGCGCGCTCCTCGACCTTCGATCAGTGGCTCAAACAAAATGCTCCTAGCCAGCAATATCGGCGCGAACGAGCAGGCTTTGGAGTGCTCAGTCGTCACATTGATGGTTCGATTCCAGTTGATTTTATGACAGTGGTTGATAACGTTCCCATGACTCAGTTTTGTAAGGATCTCGTACCGTCGTTTGACTATGCACCAGAACTAGATGTGGCGCTACAGATGAAGCGTGATGCACTGGTGCAACGAGTGTTGAAACTGTAACGATGGAACTATTTCTTGCCCTACAGGGTCAGTGTTGATGAGTTTAGAGGTTGTACTGAACTGAATAAGCGCTACAATCTCATCTCCGAGTTAGAGTGCCTTTTTGAGTCAGAGCACGATCGCCTGAAGGTCAAGATGGGCTGCCGTTCAGCGCCAGTTTTTGCTTATGCATTCGCCGTTGTCCACTTTTGCGCTGATTTTACAAATCGCACTGGATGCATCAGAATGAGTATGCAAACAAGCGCTATAGGGTCTAGCCGTCTCTCCATTCACCTGGATTTTTAGCTCGATTAAAGTTTGAATCCAGTTCCCTGTAAACTTTTTGCCGTTTTAGTGCCAGGAGCAGTCATGAAATCATTGGTTCGCTGGAGTGCAACCGCTGGGCTAGTTGGAAGCGCTCTGATAGGGTCGTTTTTAGCTGGCACAATGCAGGTGCTTGCGATTCCTCAAGAGCAAATTATCCAAAAGCTTCGTCCCGTGCCTGTTTTTACGATCGCCAATGCGGAGGGTGCTCCTCTGGTAGCTTCTCCTCCCACTGGTCAGAAAGGACCAGCAGTGGCGGGTGTCTTTATCAATCAGAAAGATGCTCAAGAGTTTCTGAATAACCTTAAGACCAAAAACCCCGACCTGGCAAAAAATGTGAAGGTCGTGCCCATTTCGTTGGCAGAGGTGTATCAGCTTAATCAAACCAACAAGGGCAAGCCTGAAAAGCTTGATTTTGCCTATGTGCCCTCAAAGCAGCAAGTTGACACCGCTGTTTCATTGTTGAAGCAACAAGGTGGGCAGACACCGCAGCAGTTTAACGGTACGCCACTCTTTGTTGCCCGTGGTGGCAAAGATAAAGGGTATTTGACGATTCAGCAGGAAGGCAAATCAATCATTCCTATGTTCTTCAACAAGGAAGAATTGCAGAATCTGCTCGATCGCTTCAAGCAGCAACAGCCTACGATGGCATCTAGCATTGAGATTCAGGTGCTCAACCTGGAAGGATTAATGGAAGTTTTGCGAACGAAGGACGATCCTCAGCTTAGCTCGATCGTTTTGGTGCCACCACAGCAGTCGATCGAGTTTGTTAAATCGATCTCGCCTCAGCAAGGTGCCCCTGCGCCGGGGAATAAAAAGCCTGCTGCTGCTCCCGCTCCTAAAAAATAGGCAGTGCGGAGTGACGGGTGAACCCTAAAAAGGACTCAGACAACCTCTCGTCTCAATCAGTGGAGCGGGAGGCTCGTGTGTCTGGGCAGGCGCTTTGGCAGTGGCGGCTGACGGCACGTGAACAGGCGATCGCCGCCAATGTTCCGGTTGATGAAGTTGATTGGCTACTGCAAGATTTGGCAGGGCTGGAGCGACAGTCGCTGCGGCTAGAAACGTTTAAGGCTAGGGAAACCATTCAGCTCGCGCGATCGCTCCCTACCTTGACCGTGCTTTGGCAACAGCGGCTTCAAGAGCGGGTTCCGGTGCAGTACTTGACTGGGGTAGCGCCCTGGCGACAGTTCTTACTCAACGTCTCGCCCGCCGTCCTGATCCCGCGTCCAGAAACAGAATGTTTGATCGATTTGGCGATCGAGGCGGTGCGTCCGACTCCCCTTCTCACCCACGGTCATTGGGTCGATTTGGGCACAGGCAGCGGTGCGATCGCGTTGGGCTTGGCGCTAGCCTTTCCGGATGCAACGATTCATGCGATTGATCGCAGTGCAGCAGCCCTGGCGATCGCGCAGTCAAATGCTCAGCAGTTCAACCTGGTAGACCGCATCCAGTTTTATGAGGGTTCCTGGCTACAGCCGTTGGATCATCTCAAAGGTCAGTTAAGCGGCATTGTGGCGAATCCACCTTACATTCCCAGTGCAATGGTGCCAGCGCTACAGCCAGAGGTTGCCCGACACGAACCTCATTTAGCGCTTGATGGCGGTGCTGATGGCTTGGATTGCATCAGGCATTTAGTTGCAACTGCACCCGTCTATTTACAGTCCGGTGGGGTTTTGCTGGTGGAAATGATGGCAGGGCAGGCGATCGCGGTTGCGGACTTGCTCCAGCAGCAGGGAAGCTACCGTCAGATTCAGATTTACCCCGATTTGGCTGGCATTGACCGCTTTGCCCTGGCTTATCGCCGCCCTCATCTATCGCCATAGAGCAGCCACAAATGGCGACTCTGACGAGCTTTGTAAATTGCCCTGCTGCAAGGCGGACGCGCGATCGGTTGCCTCTTTTTGCAGCGCTTCCTTGCTCTGACTTTGGTAAAGGGTGGCAGCCTTCTGCAAGTTGCGAATTGCCTCCGGACGGTTGTTAAGCGCTTGTTGTGCTAACCCAAGGTTGTAGTGAGCATCGGCATAGTTGGGCTGTAAGCGAATCGCCCGATTGTAGTCGTTGATCGCCGCTCTGGCATTGTTGAGTGCAAGCCGCACATTCCCGCGATTGTTATAAACCCCAGCTTGTAATGCCGCCGCTCGTGTGAGTTTGAGTGCCTGTGTATAATCCCGCAGCGCGCCTTCGTAGTCTCCTTTTTTAGAGCGTGCATTCGCTAGATTAATGTGTGCCTCTGCCAGATTGCCGTTCAATGCCACTGCCTGATTGCCCTCGTCCAGCGCTTGATCGTAGTTCTGGCGATCGTAGTGGGCATAGCTAAGGTTGCTGTGCGACAACGCGGACTTGGGATCAACTTTCAGCGCTTGCTCGTAGTCTCTAATTGCCGCACCTGTGTCGCCAGTGCGATGGTAGGCAACCCCGCGATTGATGTAAGCGGCTACGTCATCTGGGTTTTTCTCAATGGCTTGATTATAGTCGTCGATCGCCTCTTTGGGATAGCCCTCCCGCGCTTTTTTCAACCCTTCACTGTTCAGACGCTGAGCGGCGGTTGGGTCAGCAGATGATTGCCCAAACTTGAACCAATTAGGGCGATTGGCTGATGGCAAGATTGCCGCTAGCAGCCCCAGAATTGCCGCCAGCAGAATCGCTGGGATAATCAAAGCTTGATAGTTGGAAGCAGAGCGTCGAATGCGATCCATAAGGTTGGGCTGAGCGATCGGCAGAAGGGACAGTGGTTCTTGGACTGAGACTGGGCTGGGTAAGGGGTTTGGTGTCGGCGTACGTTCTAGAGCAGAGGTGTCCGGTTCATTCACGTTGAACAAGCGTTGCAGGACTGCCTCTTTAGCCCGCGAGTCGTCTGGAGGTGCTGCGGGAGCTGCCGATGGCGGTGAAGGTTGGGGACTAAGCGTGTTAGATTCCAGCGATCGAGCCGGACTGGTCTCACTGGCAGCGTTAGCTTGGGGAAGATCTGACGCTGTACTGATATTGGCAGTCGTAAATTGCTCGGTCTGCGCGGCAATTTGCGCTTCTAACGTCTTAACGTCATCATCCCCCAATTGAAGGGTTCGCTGCAAGCGTTGGAGCATCATGCGATCGCCCTCTCGTGGCGGCGATTGGCGCTGCATTGCCCCCAGCAAAACCTGCTGATACTGTGCCAGCTTTCCCTGATACTGGGTCTGCTGGCGCTGCTTGAGTGTGACAGACGGGGCAATCGTGATGATGGCAACATCCTGATCCGTTAGATATAGGGCTTGCTGTAATTGCTTCCAGCTTTGGCGGAGCTGAGTGTCGGCGACATCGTGCGATCGTGCGCTTTCTGTCACGTGTTCCTCATAAGCCGCCAGCCGCTGACGGTATTCTTGCGTTGGGCGCAATACCTGTGCTTCCAGTGCAGCCGCCTCTTGAGGGGAGAGACCCAAACTATGTCGGAGGTCATTCAGGAGCGATCGCCCTTCCAGCACAGGCGCATCTGCCGCATCGGTCGCGATCGCAGTTGCCTCCAGCACCTTGCGATAATGCACTCGTGGGTTGTCCCTGAGCACCTCTAGCAAAGGCATTTGAGCCGTTTCCGCACTCCCACCGATTTGGGTTTTGAGCGCTGGAGCCGCCGCTTGTAGCTTCTGCGCTGCATAGTGGTGCAAAGCCGCCGCCGTCAGCATACCGTCATCAGCAGTATCAGCAGCGCCGCTCTCAATGCCTTCTGCCAAATAGCTTGTATAACTCCAAGCATCGATCGTGGCTGTGAGAGTAGGTTGGTTTACATTAGCAGCCGTTAAGATCACCCGCCCTTTACCAGCCAGAAGCTCGGACATATGAGCTGCTGTTGCTACGGCAAGCTGGTTTGAGACTGGCTGGTTTGAGACTGGCTGGTAGCTGTCCAAAATGCAAACCTGCTGTTTAGCGGGGCTGCTGTCCATCGCCTCCTGGATGACGCTCACTGGAATAAGCTGCGCTTTGACGATCGCGCCTTGCTCGTCTAGTGTTGTGTTGGGAGTCGCAAAATAGAGTCTGCCATCGGTATCCTGCAAGGTATAACCGCAAAACAGGAACACCATTTGGTCATCACTGACCCGCTGCTTAAAGAACAGCTCAAGGGTTTCCTGCATCTCTTGCAACGGGCGATCGCACACGCACTGCACCAACTCAAACCGAAATTGCGGCTGTTTCAGCACACGTTTCATCATTTCCACGTCTTTATGAGCCTGCGGCAGCGGGTTTAAACCCATTGGATACCGACTCAC